>JBFLYA010000019.1 GCA_040757115.1 bacterium
CTCTATATATCGGCATTTTTTCAAAAAATCTTCACTTTTTTATTTTCTTATACTATTCCACAAATTTATGAGTAGTTACCATTTTCTGTCCATACTTGCTCATGCCACTGGCTCATGAGCAAGTACGAAATTATATTACTTATTTTTTTATTCTTAAATTATCTACCAATTTTCTCTCCGTTATTGGCCCCGCCAATTAAAGTTTTTTTTGGTGAAAGTTATCTTCATTATCCCTCTAATCTTGTTATTTTACCAACTATCTTTGATTATGTTGATTTGATTTTGGTGCTTATTTTTGCTCCTTTAATCAGTGGTATGACTGTGCGTATGGTTTATCAATCAGCAGAAGGTCATAAACCTGAAATTTTCAGTAATATTTTCCCGGTATTAAAAAAATACCTTATTCTTCTTGGATTGTGGATAATCGTAACAATTCTGATATTTACCATTTTTCATCTGGGTAAATTTTTAGTTTCAGAATTCTATACTAAAGAAATATCAAAAGCTATCCATATTCCTACCTGGCGAATGACCCGATTAATGGAATACTTCTGTTTTTTCCTGACTTTAGTCATTGAAACCTTTTTTGCCTTCTGCATTCCAATTGTAATAATTGAAAATAAAAAAATATTAGCCTCTATCAAAACATCCTTTAAAATAAGCCTCTCTTTGTTTTTAGTTACCTTTATCTTAATCTGTGTGCCTAACATACTTAATAATATGATAGTCTTAATAAAACAAAAGGTGCTTATTTTGTTGATGGATAATTTTTTCCCTGAAATTGTCTTTGTCATTATGGGAGTAGGATTTTTAGTTTATCTTATTACGCAGGTTCTTCAAATAACATCTTTAACATTAGTTTTCTTAAAGAAGTATTATGAGAAACTTATTTAATATTATAGGTTTAACACTAATAATTTTATTAACCAGTTGCACGCAGGAATATAAACTGGAGCGAATGTACTATCATGCTTACAAAAAATATATCCAAATTAGTAAAAATCCATCTTCTGCTACTCCATCCCAAATAGACCAGGTAATTGCTGATTTTAAGAAAATTATTAATCTGAGTTCAAAGAACTTTAAAGGCGGAAATATCCAATATACCATTGGACATCTTTATTTTCTTAAAAATGATTTTAAAAAGGCAAGACAAGAACTTAATGAATTTATTTCGGATTTTTCCTACCAGAGAGAAAACTGCCTTACGGCAAAATTTCTAATTGGACTTTCTTATGAACAGGAAAACAAATGGGATAATGCTCTGGTCATTTTTAAGGAAATTATGAAAGATTATCCCTTAAGTTTAATAGCGATAGACCTTCCACACCATATTGCCCAATATTACGAAGGAGATAAGAAATATCAAGAGGCAGAAAAAACTCTAAGAGACGCAATTGTTTATTATGACAAAATTATAAATAGTTATCCATCTAATAAAAAATTAGTTATGATTATGGAGGATAAGATTCTTCAAACTTATGAAAAATTAGATGATTGGCAGAGAATGATAAATACCTTACGGAATATGATTGATATCTACCCTCATACAGAAAGGGGAGCACAGGCATTATATCAGTTGGCAAAGATTTATGAAGATAGGAAAAAGACAAAAGAAGCTATTTTCTGTTATGAACAATTCATACAAGACTACCCGCATCATAATTTAAAAAGTGTTGCCAGAGAAAAAATACACGCTTTGAAAATAATCTTACCTGTGAAAAGTGAGTAAAGTGAATTGGTAACCGTTCAGGTAGTTCTTTACCGCACAGACGCAGAGAACACACCCCTAACCCCTCTCAAGAGCTGACATTACCCAACACATCGTAGGGAGGGGAAAAATGAAAAAAAGAATATTTATAAATCTGTAGTGATATTCACCATTATCACATTTCTATTCAATATTATCTTTTCTCACCAGGATATATATTACTCCATTCCTCAATCTCGAATCTCTCGTCAACTCATCTCATCTTCTAAACTCCCACCTCTTTCCAAATGGGAAAATATACTCCTCAATCTCACCAATCCTTCCTCTTTAATCTCTCTTTTGCTTGCATCTTTACTTTACTTCTACCATCCTAATATCTTCTTCTACATAATCCAAAATGGAGTCTGGATATATCTTCTATCCAGACTCTTTAACTCCTTTTCTCACGCCATTTCTATCCACTCCCCTATAGAACCTTGTCAAAAATCTAAAAATAAAGGCTGTTTAAATTGCTCTAAGTGTCAAATTAAAACTAACTTTATAAAAACTATTCATCATGACCCTTTGCTTCAGTATTTTCAACCTATCTTTAATCTCTTTAACTTCCAAATCCTTCCTCTCAAAAAACAATGTGTTAATTCAGATAAGGTGACATTATCATATTGGGATGACAGTTAAAAATCATTGACAAAGCAAATATCTTATGATAAAATAAGGCTGTCAGATGAAAAAATTACCATTCATCTTATCCAGTATAGTCTGGTTGATATTGACGGGTATATCTTTCGCCACAGAAGATGGTGGAGTCCAGAGTCCATTTATTTTAGGTGCAGATGCGCGGGCATCAGGAATGGGACGGGCTTATGTCTCACTTGTTAAAGAACCTTCGGCTATCTTCTGGAATCCTGCGGCTCTAACTCAAGTTGAGCAAAAAGGATTTAATGTTCTGCATTCTAATCTGTTCTGGGATACAAATTATGATTTTATTGGTTTTTGCTATCCTACCCCACGCGCCGGCGCCTATGGATTTGGATTATTCAAATTGACGGTGGATGATATTGAAGAAAGGGACTACAAAAATAATCTCCTCAACCCATCTTTAAAAAATGAACAATTAGAATATATCTTCTCTTACAGCAAGCAATTCTCTCCTTCACTTTCCTATGGTCTTAGTTTGAAATTAAATACCCATAAGATTCAGTCGTATTCTGCGGCAGGTGTAGGTTTGGATGTCGGAGTGCTTTATCATCCTGAAAAATTCCCTGATTTAACCATAGGCGGTAATCTGCAAAATATATTAGAACCGAGCTTAAAATTAAAAAATGATACAACTAAATATCCAATTAATTTAAAAGCAGGTATTTCATATCATTGGAAATTAATAGATAAACTGGATGATGAGTTTATAATTTCTATAGATGTGGATAAATCAAGATTGACTGAGTTAAAATGGCATTCTGGCATTGAATATTCCCTTTATAAAATCTTAAGTCTGCGACTGGGACTGGATGATAAGGATTTTACTTATGGATTTGGGATAAGATATAAGGGGATTGGCTTTGATTATGCCTGTGCCTGCCAGGAATTAAAAGATACTCAGAAATTTACCGCTAATTTATACATTGGTCAGACCCTTGAACAGATGCGACAAGCACTCCAGAAAAAGGAAGAAGAGCAGATAAATAAAAGATTAGAGGAGGAATTAATTAAAAAGGAACAAATTCAAGTCCAACTTGCAATGAACAAAGCAAAAGAATATCTTGAGGCCAAACAATATAAAGAAGCCATTATGTATCTTGAAAGGGTGCTTGTTTGGAATCCTGAAGATGAGGAAGCAAAGCAATATCTACTTGCCGCAAAAAACGAATATCAAAAAGTCCATTTAAAAAACCAGATTAAAGAACATTTAGAAAAAGGCAAAAATTACCTTGATACAGAAGAATACCTTGATGCCGCATTAGAATTTAAACAGGTGTTGATTTTAGAGCCAGGTAACTCTTATGCCTCAGAATTATTAGCCGAGGCAACGGAAGGGATTGAATTTGCCATAAAAAAGGATACCGCGATTAATCAATATTTCCGTAGCGGTGTCGAGGCATATACTAATGGAAAACTGGTTGAATCTATTGCCGCCTGGAAACAGGTGTTAAACATAAACCCAAATCATTCCGAGACATTGGATTATATGAAAAAGGCTACAGCTAAGTTAAACGAGCAAATAAACGGCTATATTTTTAGTGGCAAAAAATATCAAAAGAGAAAAATGTGGGATAAGGCTATTTCAGAAGTTGAAAGGGCTCTATCATTAGACCCGGAAAATAAAGAGGCAAAAGACCTGGTTGAAGAGGTAAAATTACAAATAGCCCATAGCCAAAAAATGGTTAAAATCAATGAATCCCGGGCATTAACTTATTTAAATGAAGGGATTGAGTTATATGAAGCAGGTGAATATGAACAGGCAAACAAAAACTTTCAGAAGGCACTTACCCTGGATAAAAAATTGACTGAGGCACAAATTTACCTTAAAAAATCTACTTCAAAATTGACTGAATTAAAAGAAAAAGAACTTTCGTCCCAACAGACAAAACAACTGGCTATTGCTTATGATAAAGGACTAAAATATTTCCATCTCCAGAAAATTACCCCGGCGGTAAAAGAATTAGAGTTTGTTTATAAAAATGACCCTGATTATCGGGAAGTCAAATTTTATCTGGTCAAAGGCTATTTAATCGTCGGTATGGAACATTATACGACTGGAAGATTACAACAGGCTATTAATATCTGGCAAAAAATTCTAACGATAGAACCCGAAAATCAAAAGGCAATAAGTTACATTACCCGAACACAATTAGAATTAACCCGAATTGAAGAGATAATGAGAAAGTAAATCACAGTTGGAGTAATGGGATTAAATCCAGCACTCCAATATTCCATCACTCTATTATTTAAAGCTATATACCTTCCGAATCTTATCAATCACATGCCAGGTGCATTTTAGTCCTTTTGGGAAATGGACTAAGTCACCCTTGTTAATCTCAACTATACCTGTCGGGGTATCAATTTTCACCTTGCCTTCTAAGACATAAGCACTTTCGTCGCATGAATATTGCCAATCAAATGTCTCTGGTTCACATTCCCATGGACTCCAGCTCTCCACATTTAATGATTTTAGTTGTTCTTGAGTCGGTTTTTCAATTTTAACCTCAAGATTCATAACTAACCACCTCCTTTTGTGGTAAAGGGATTAGGGTTAAGAGAATAATTTGGTTTAGGGGTTAGGAAGTTAGTGTTTTCTTCCACTTGAAATTTGGTAACTATTCAGCCACAGATGGACACAGATGAAACACTGATTTTATTTTTTTATCCGTGCTAATCCGCCTCAATCAAATTACTATTCGCCAACCATAACTCCTGTGTATTTTATTTTAATTGGGTATTCCAATTCTGGTGAATATTTCCAGGCTAATAATTCAATCTATTATGTTTTTTTAATAAACTCTTTCCCAAAAGGCATAACGACAAAGCTCACCTGCCCGTCTTAGGCGGGTCAGGTGCAGCGATTGGTTATGTATCTTCTTCCAAAATTCTTTTGAGATTTTGCTGTTCTTCAGCAATATGTTGTTTAACAGACATAAGTTTACTCTCAAATAATATACATAATCTTTGTATAAATTTATCCAGTAATCTTCCGAATAAAGGGGTATTATGTCCCAAATGTATCTCTGTTGTAAACAGTAAACTGGCATTATATGGTTCTACAACAAAAACAAACCTCGCGCCTGCAATAGAATGGGGAAACAACAGTTTATACTCTAATTGGGAATATAGTTTAACATTTATAATCTGAAATCTTGGTTTCTCTAAATATCCACCAATATACTCTTCGCAATAAATGATTGAACCTATATCTAACGAATTTCCTTTAAGATAGCGACATTCTTTATGGTCTTTATGCCATATCTGATAATTTTTCTCAATATGAGCAAACCAGTCAAAAATCTTTTCTTTCGTTGTTTTCATTTCAATTGTATCTCGGATTATTATCATTTTTTACATTTATCTCCGTTTCAATGAGCAGATAACTTATCATATCCGAACTGAGCTCAAATATACATCTCTCTGCATAACGAGTGAGTTGAGTAGTTGCGGGGCTGCAACGTTCATCCAATATCTCTGATATCACTAATGCTTGAATTACCACAAATTGTGGAGTGCAGTTCCCGCCATCCACTCCAACGACTGGTTAGCAAAAGTTACACTTCCCCCTCTTTTTCTTTTCTTCTGGCTTACCGAATTATTGTGCATTCCACATTCACGATCTGACCCCAAAACCCGCCTAATTCCTAATTAGCCAATCCGCCAAATGTTTTTTGATCCGTTCCAATCTCTCTGGAGCTATTTCGCCTATAGTGCCAAGAAAAACCTCGCTTTCTACCACTGCCAAACGCCCAATTCGAATGACACTAAACACTTTCAATCCACTTGTTGCAAAGTCAGAATCTTCTTCCCTGACAAATTCGTCAAAGTCTGGGATGTAATGCCGTGTCTGCGATGAAATCATGCATATCAACCAATTATCATATTCTCCTGGGAGCCTACTCAGCAGAAGCGCAGGGCGAAGTTTGCCTCCTACCAAATCCGTTTGTGGAAACCGAAATAAAACAATCTGTCCTCCCTTTTTCATGAAAACACCATCCTCAAGTCCGCAGTAGTATATACTGGCGTATCTTCATCTTCCATACCACGCATCGCAAAGGCAAGAGACGAAGTTGCCCACTTCTTTTCTTCGTGGCGAAGAGTTTCACGTTCGGCTTTGAGAAGAAGATATTCAATGAAATCCAGTACTTCTGCTTGTAGAGAATTAGGTAATTTCTGTACATCTTCTTGAATTCTTTCGGCAATCATTATCTATACTCCTTCCCAGGGATTTTACCCTGATCTTCTAATTTCACTCAGGTGGTCTAACGATAAAATAACCTGCTCTGTCAGGTTCATTGTTTTGTTAGGCAAAAACTCCAAAATCTTGACTTTTATGCTTTCTAAGTCGTGTGTTTTTAAATCGTGTTTTCTTGAAATTTAGACTTTTTACCGCACCATCATATTTAGGCTCAAACCCACATTCAAGGAGATATTCATTAAGAGTGTGCATTTCTTCCATTTCTTCAAATTGTATTTTATTACCTCTAAAAGATTTTTTTTTGCCTCTTCTTGTGTTCTACCTTGTGAAATAAAATCTAGCTCCGGTGTCTTTGCTAAGTACCAATTCCCTTTCTCCCATATTTCAATGGTTAATTTTAACTTCATAAAAAACTACTTCTTTTTTTAACCTCCTTATTCTTAGGTGGAGCGATAAGATAGTATACTACATCATTTCTCTTTTGTCAAATAAATTCTGCTTTCTACATTCACGGTACGACCCCGCTCTCACCCCCTGCAACGGTTTGTTAGGAAAAAATTCCACTTCGCCGTCTTTTTTCTTTTTTTCTCTCGAGATATGACCACGATTATCTTTTATCCTGCTTTCAACGATTTAACTTTTTTGGTGGCTCATGTTTAGTTCGTTTGTATTGATTCCCCAGAAGAATTTGGGACATCTGCATCACTAATCGTAGTGCATCATTTACAGTCTTTTCATCAGGAAACGCCCGTGATACATCAGGTGCTAATAATACCAAATTTGTGCCCATTCGGTAGCGTGCATCATATTTACCTCGCACGCCACTCTTCAGCAGTTGGGACAAATCATATTCAGGACGAAGTTCATCATCCATTTCGATATCAGTATTCTTCTTCATAGACCTTCCTTTCTTCTGCACGCCTTAATTCTCGTGCAATGATAATACGAATACGATTACCTCTTTCCGTGTGGGCAACCATTAGTAGTCGAGAATGGTTTGACCAGCCAACTGTAAGGGAGAACTTAGGGTCAAACCTTGAATATAGAATTTACTTTGGACATAACTTATTGATAACAAAACAGATAAGTTCTTAATTGCTCTTTGAAGACTAAAGGAATACTCATGGTCAAACCTTTAGAACACCTAAATTCTGTTTTCCTGTTTTCAAGGTTTGACCATAATTCTTTCCCTGCAATTCTCTTTCTTTTTTCTTCCCTTGCCGAACTATTGTAATCCCGACCCTAATTCTATCAATTGTAAATTCCATAATCAAGGTACGACCCTAATTTTCCCCCCGACCCTAATTTTTCCTGTTGAATCTTGGCCCAAATGTCCCCATATCCAAACCCAGGTTCATTTTTAATTTCAGTAAAAAATTTATTAAGAAAATCGTCTTTTGTTAACCAACGAGCAAATTTCAATGTTAACTTTTCAGCCGGCGTGATATTAAGAAGGATATCACCTAATTGCGATAAGTAATTGACACAATCAGCAACGCCGCAAGCATTGTTATCGTTGAAATGATATTCAAATGAAATAATTGGTATCGCGTGGGTAAGCCCTTTTAGAACTTCATACTCATACCCTTCGACGTCAATTTTGATAAAGACAGGTATCCCATATTTATTGATCATTTCATCTAATGTTACCAAAGGTACATCTATAATTGATTCTTCAACATTTGTTACAACATGCTTTTGCCAATCCTTAATTAGCCCCGATTTATCTCTATGTGTACGGACAAAAAATTTTCCTGTTCCTGATTTTGAAGCCAAAGCAGATTGAACTGTAATTAAATTTTTAGAGTTGCCACACCTTGATTTTAATTCAGTCATACAATCAGACTGAGGCTCTATGGAAATGACTTTTGCCCCCAACTTTAAAAAAATTCTTGTCTTTTCTCCATAATTGGCCCCCACATCAAATACTAAATCTCCTTTTTTTAATATTGTTGAATAAAATGCCAAATCGGACTTCTCTAGTTCCAACTCTTTTTTATTTAATAAATGCCGATTAAACCATCTTGCCTGGCGATAGAGCCCGAACTGGCGACTAATTTTTTTTATGAGTTCATATGACATAACATCTCCTAATAGTTGTTTGTTTGAATAATCTTTTAAATCATTTCAATTTTCTGCTATCGTTCTTCCTGGAGTTTGGGGACATCGAGAGTTGTGTTTTCTCTTTTTTTACTGATAGGAAATTGCTTTTTTGAGTGTTTTGGGTGGTATTATATCCATTTGTGCCCATTGTGAGGATATTTTACCAAAAATTTTACCCTATGTCAACAAAATTTTCGGTAGTGTCTTAATCTATCATAAAGGTTAAAATAGTGTATAGGGTTCTGCAAAATAGGATTTGAGGGAGACAACAATAAATATCAAATATTAAATATCAAAATGCAAAATTACAAATCAAATTTCAAAGAGGAACTAGCAGGGTTTCTCAAAGAGTTGGAGGAATTTGGTAATATCTTTGCTTCAAGTATTTTAACGCTGAAAGGAAAGAGATAATTTTACTGAACTTTGGCAAAGATAGTTTATAGTTGATAGTTTATAGTTGATAGTTGATAGTTGAAGGACTATAAACTATACACTATAAACTATACACTATACACTATAAACTATAAACTATACACTATAAACCCTAAACTATAAACGAGTTTTGCATTTTGCTCTTTGGAGGAAATCCCTTTTGGACACCAAATCTGCATAGATTTCACTATTAGAGTTATTTTCAGACAGCACCAAATATTCCTATTTCACGGGTTGAAATTTGTCCAGGTAACCAATTATCACCAACTTCCATACCGGCTCCCTAACCTTAACCTTTTATCCAATCTACATCATCTATGGATGCCCTGTGTTAATCTTCTCCAAAGGTAAATCACGGTTAAAAATAAAGTAAGGATACTAATTATTGCCCCGATTTTGAAAGAGATAGGGTTATAGATAAATCGGATTTTATGTCTGCCTTCTTTTATTGGAATTGCCCGCTGGAGATAATTTGCCTGGTAAATCTTAGTTAATTTGTCATCAACAAAGGCTTTCCACCCAGGATAATAGGTATCACCAAGCACTAAAAAACCATCATCAGTCAACTTAGCCTCAATAATTACCTCAAGCGGTGAATATTTAGTTATTTTTACCGCGGAATTCGCTGTATCTACACCACTAAAATCTATTTCTTCTTCAATAATTACTTCCTTCCCTGGGTCAAATCCGGGGTTACTCAATTCCCCTAAAATTTCTCCATCCCCTTTGACTATCTTTGCCTTTGGCACAACATAAACTCTGGGTAAAAACATTTTATTTCGATACACCTTTATATCTGGAATTACCTTTTTAAAATCAGTCTTCATTACCACTTCTAAATTAGGGTCATTCATCTCCCAGAAGGATAAAATATACTTAACATTCATTATCCCTAATATTTTTGAGAAAGCAGGCTCGGGAACAGTAAACGGCAAAGGTTCATTTGGTCTGCCATAAAGTTTCATTTTCTGATAAAGTAAGAAATAATAAAGGTCTGAGCACCGTTGAAGACCAAAACTTTTAGGCGGATAACCAAAGAAACTCTCAAGGTGATATATCATATTGAAATTCTCTTGAAGCACACCCCGATGCTTGATATAAAGGTCAAGGTCATTTCCTTTCCAGCCAGAAGATTTTGAATATACCATTCGCCAGGATTCATTATTTCCAAAACTACAGATACGGAAGTAATCCTTATCCTGTGCTAAAAATTTCACTGTCTCTGGTGGAGAAAACCATACCTTTGGGTCAACCGCAGGATTATGCCCTATCCCAAATACAAACAGATCAATAATTAATATTAGAATCAAACCTTGAAGGCAAAATGAAGGTATTTTTATTCGATTTTTAATGTAATCCATCCCAAATCCTGCAAGGACAGATAATGATAAAGCGACAAATAATAAAAATCGATTGGGGAATCTGAAATATTGTGCTCCGGGAATAAATTCCCAGAATATCTTGAATATCGGCGTGTATTTTCCCATTGTCAGCGCAATAGATAAAACAAAAAAGAAGGCAAAAAACCTGACATAACCATTAGTTTTTAATAATCCTGATGACAGTAAGACTAATATCAATGGGATGATACCAACATAACCGCAATTTTCCCAGAATAAGGTGTTTTCCTCATTAAAAGTCCCTTTAGCATAATCACCATAAAAATAAGGCAAAATGAAGGTGATAAGATGCTTTGGTTGATAACCCCAACCTACCGCTTCATCAAAACTTAACCCTTGTGACCGCGTGCCTTGTTTCATAAACTCATAAGTTGGTAATAATTGAATCCCTGCAAGTGCTCCACCAATGACAAATATTAACACTAAACAAGCCAATTTCTTTGTAAAAAAAATAGAAAAGGTTTTGGAAAGTTGGATTAAAGGTAGTCTGGATTTAGTTTTTTTCTCAAGAGATAGTAAATAGTTTTGGCCAAGTTTAAATAAAAAGTATAAAGATGTCCCCAGCACTGAGTAATAGGCAATCTGAAAATGACCGGCTAATATCTGAATCCCAAACACCATTCCCGCCAGAAAAATATAAATTATATTCTTTTTTTTGAAGTAATATTCAATCAAGAAAAATAATAACGGTATCCATATCGCCGTATTTATCATATTAATGTGCCTGATTTGAGTGATAAAAAATCCAGAAAAGGAAAACGCCACTGCGGATAATAAAGATGCGGATTTGCTGAGATTGATTACTCTGGCATACAAAAATAGAAACAATGTTCCCAGAAAGAAGTTTAGTATAACAGAGAAATTAAAGGCAACAAAACCTGGTAGCAGAGAAAACAGGATAAGATTTAATGGATAGAAGGCACCCATTTCACCCTGAGCTAAAATAGGATACCCACCAAAGATATATTGTGTCCAGAGAGGAATCTGCAAGCTTTTTAATGATTCACCTAAAAGATGGCGAAACGGGTAGTATTGTGACATCAAGTCACTCAGCGTCAGGTCACCGGTAATAAATATACCTTTTGATATTGCCAATTTAAAGAAGTAAATCAAAACCAGAATCAATAACCCAACGATAATAAATAAATCGGTTCTTGAAAATCTAAACTCCTCAATCTTTATTTCTTTTATCTTTTTCTTTTTACCCATTTTTTCTGAAAATCGGGACTCGGGACTCGGGGTTCGGGACTCGGGAATAAAAGAATCTTCGAACCCAGAAATCGGTGGTGTCTTAATCTAGCATAAAGGTTGAAATAGTGTCCGAAAAGGAGATATGGGCATTATGGAGATAAGGAGATAAATTCATTCTAAAATTTTGGAAAGGACAATGAATAATCTCCATCTCTCCCTTTATCTCCTTATCCCCTTTTTTTACACCAAATCTGTATAGATTTCACTATTAGAGTTATTTTCAGACACCATCCGAAATCCGAGTCCCGAACCCCGAGTTCCGAGTCCCTTTATTTTTGTCATCCTTTGTGAATCGCAGAGTTATGAGTGTTTCTCTTCTTTATGTTGTTGGATAATTTTTTCTGCAAGTTGATGCGGGATTTCTTCATAATAGGCGAATTCAGCGTGATAAATTGCCTTACCACGAGTAATCGAACGCAATGAGGTAGAGTATTTATACATTTCTGATTGAGGGACAAAGGCATTGACTACTTGAATTCTACCCAGCGGCTCTATTCCTTGAATTCTACCTCGTCGGCTATTCAAATCTCCAATAACATCACCCATATATTCTTCAGGCACCTTTGCTTCAACCTTCATAATTGGTTCAATAAGAACTGGATGTGCATCCTGAAATGCCTCTTTAAAGGCAAACGACCCGGCTAAATTAAAGGCAATATCCGACGAATCTACTTCATGAAAACTACCATCATATAAGATAACCTTAACCCAGAGAATAGGATAGCCCGCTAATATTCCTTTTACCATTGCCTCTTTTACGCCTTTTTCGATAGATGGAATATATTTAGCCGGGATAGCCCCGCCAAAGATTTTATCTTCAAATTCAAATGTGGTTTCGGAATTTTGAGGTAATGGTTCAATTTCTATCAATGCATGTCCGTATTGTCCTCGACCACCTGTTTGTCGTTTGTATTTTCCTTCACCTTTAGATTTGGATTTAATCGTTTCTCGATATGGCACTTTGGGCCTTTCAATATTTACCTCTGCCCCAAACTTTTTTTGTAATTTGTGAAGCATTACATCTAAATGCAATTCACTCATTCCCGAAACAATAGTTTGACCTAACTCATGGTCATAGCGAATCTGAAAGGTTGGGTCTTCATCATGAAGTCTTGATAAGGCAAGACTCATTTTCTCCTGGTCTTGTTTTGTTTTGGGATTAACCGCAACCTCAGCGGTTGATTCAGGAAAGATAATATTTGGGAACTCAATATGGTCATTTGGCGAACATAATGTATTTCCAATAAAAGCACCTTTAAATTTGACCAAAGCCCCGATGTCACCACAACCAATCTCTGGAATATCATTCCGATTTTTACCCATAATCTGACAAATTTGTGAAACTTTTTCCTTTTGATTCTTGTTTGGATTATAGATTTCATCACCACTATGGACTATGCCGGAATAAACTCTAAAGAAAGTCAATTCACCAATATACGGGTCAGTAATAACCTTAAATACTAAACTACTAAATGGTGCAGTCAGAGAACATATTCTTTTTTTATCAGGGATAGTTCCAACAATCTCCCCTTGCTCAATTGGCGCAGGGAAAAGGTCTATTATCATATCTAATACCGCAGATACGCCAATATTGTTATAACTTGAACCACAAACTACAGGAATAATCTTCCTTGATTTAACACCATTGGTTAAACCAGTTATAATTTCACTTTCATCCAGGGTCATATTTTCTAAGTATTTCTCAGTCAATTCATCTGATGTTTCGGCTATTGCCTCTAATAATTTTTCTCGAAACTGATTTACCTTATCCAATTCATCCTGGGGAATTTCTCCTTCTTCACTTTTTCCATCTTTGTAAGTATAAGATTTTAGTTTAATTAAATCAATTACCCCTCTGAAATTTGCTGATTGGCCTAAAGGTAATTGAATAGGAACGATATTAGATTTTGAATCGAGGTGTTGTTTTGTTGTCTCTAATATTTTATAAAAATCAACATTTTCTTTATCCATTTTGTTGACAAAAATTATTCGCGGGAGGTTGTATTCATCTGCATATTTCCAGGCTATTTCAGTACCTACCTCTACACCCGATGTGGCATCTATCAAAACCAGACAGGCATCTGCTACTCTTAATGAGCGAATTACCTCTCCAAGGAAATCAGTATAGCCTGGCGTGTCGATAATATTAATTTTATGATTTCTCCAATTCAGATAGGCTAAACTTGCATTGATAGATATTTTTCGTTCAATTTCGCTTGGGTCATAGTCAAATATAGTATTTCCATCATCTACTCGACCTAATCTATTAGTTACTTTAGTGTTAAAAAGTAAGGCTTCTGCAAAGGAAGTCTTTCCAGTGCCTCCATGTCCAACAATACCTACATTTCTGATATTTTGTGGTTGAAAACTCATATCTTATTCCTCCTTGATTTGGTAATTGATTAGTGACTTAATAGAATACAATATATTTAATAATAAGTCAAGAAAAAATTACGACCGGGTGTATGTAAAATTTGTGGGTAAAAAATATTGAGGAATATTCATCTTTTTGCCAATATAAAGAAATAGATGAAATTCAATGCGAAAATTACAAATTCCAAGCACCAAATCTCAAATAAATTCCAAATTCCAATTTCCAAATAAGTTTCAAATTCCAAAGATTATATGACAACGAGAGGAATTTATTTAGATTTTTCAATAATTGAAGAAAAAATTTTCTTCTTGTATTGTTTGGAATTTTGAATTTTGGTCATTGAAATTTATTTGTAATTTGGTATTTGTGATTTGGAATTTTGTAATTTTCAATTGATTTAATCGTTACTTCAGACGGCTAAATAGTTACCCATAAATTTTACACGCACCCTTACGACCTGCACAGGTCGAAATATTCCTCTATCCTATTCCCGTAACATTTACCTCATCGATGTAAAAATGTGGGCTTCTAACCCCTTCCCAGTCGGATAACTTTGAGCCAATTGCCCGTATTTTATTAAAAATATCAAAGAGATTACAGGCAACCATTGTATCTTTCAATCTGCCAACGACCTCTCCATTTTCCACCTTAAATCCCAATTCAACATTAAAGGCAAATTCACCGGCTAAAACATTACTCTGCCCACCACCCAGAACTAAATCTATAATAATTCCTTCCTTCATATCCTTAATCATCTCGTAGAAGTCCATATTTCCTGGTAAAACTACAATATTACTGCAATGTGGTGCAGGTAAGGAATCAAAATCTCGATAGCCATTACCAGTGGAGTTAGTTTTTAAAAAACCGGCGGTTTGTAAATCAAAGATATAATTTTTCAAGACACCTTGTTCAATCAATGGTGTCTTTCGTGTGGCTATTCCTTCTCCATCTACCGGACAACTACTTATTCCAAAATCCATCGTTGCATCGTCATAAATAGTTATTTTATCATCAAATATCCTTTCGCCAAGTTTCCCAATCAAAGGCGAGATACCTTTTTGAACTAATTTTCCATTTACACCGAGTTTAATGGTTTCTAAAAGCGTTGGGATTAATTTTGGAGTAAATATTGCGGGTAATTTTTTGGGTTTAGCTGAAAGCTCATTTTTAGACCAGGCTAACGACTCATTTATCTTGCTCACAATAGAATTAATATCCTTATTCAAATTGCATCCACTGACATATTCAGTTAGCCATAAGAGGCTATTATTTCTTACTAAAAGTCCAGTAACACAAAAGGTAAATATGGTTTTTTGATATTCAAAATCAACCCCTGATGTATTCATAATCTTTGTCTCTAAAATAGTTTTATTAATCTCTAACTCTTTACAAAATAACTCAGGTTCAATGTTTGATAGTCGGTCTATCAGGCTTTTCCCTAATTCTACGCCTTGTTCAATGCTAAAATTCTCAACCTCTTTATCGAATATTTTTATTTGTGGAGGAATGTGTGGTTTTGTTGGGAATTCAAATTTAGCCTCTTGACCAAATTTAGCACTAATAATTGCATTCTCAATTAATTGGGATGGATTAGTCAGATTTGTGGTTGAAGAAAATCCAATCTTACCCTCTTTTATGACCCTTAATCCCAAACCATTGATTTGTTTGGTATTGATATATTTTAACTTATTATTTTCGAATTTAGTTTGAGTTAAAATAAATTGTTGGTGAATGGTTTCTGCATTTGGGGTATATTTTAAAATATTATTAAAAACCTCTTCCACTATTTTCCTCCAATTACGATATTTTTAATTCGGATATGTGGTCCGCCGCAGGAAACAGGTAACGGCGACTGCCCATTTTTACCACAACCACCAAGTCCACCATAAAAGATTAAATCATTACCAATCGCCTCAATATTCATTAATGTTTCAAATACATTTCCAGTCAGCACAATATCCCGTAACAACTTTTTGACCTGACCATTTTTAATTAAATAAGCCTGTTGTGCCGAGAAGGTAAACATCTCACAATCCGTATTTCCACCAATGTATCCTTTGGCATAAATTCCTTCTTTGACATCACTTATCATTTCTTCAAAAGATAGATTTCGAGGTTCAAGATAGGTATTTGACATCCGGACAATTGGTTCAAAATTATAATTAATCGCCCTGGCATTTGCGGTGGGTTTAGCATCCATTTTAGCCGCGGTCTCACAAGAATGTAGGCGATTTAAAAATATCCCATTTTTAATAATCTCGGTTTTGCTCGCAGGAATTCCTTCCTCATCATAGGTATAAGAACCTGCTTGAAGTTGAAGTGTGGCGTCGTCAATTATTGTTAGTTCATCACCGCCAAACCTTTTACCCAATTTCATCAGTTCTTCCATTTTTTCATTTTCGTAGATATGGTCAGCCTCGGCTAAGTGTCCAAAAGCCTCGTGAATAAATACACCACATAACTCGGGGTCAAGAACAACGGTATATTTACCTCCCTGGATACTTTTGGCTTTAAGTAAATCTACAGCTAATCTGGAGACATTTTCTACCTTATCATCCAATCCTTGAACCGTTTCATAGCCACAATAATCACCTGTAGATGTATGCGCCTGTTGAACATTCATGCCATCTTTTGCCATCGCCACAAAACTAATCCCGCTAAATACCTTTTCCTGAAGTATATCTGTGCCTTGCGAATTGGCAAAATACTGTTTTTTATAATAATCTCGATAAGTAACCTTTGAGGTTTGAATAAGTGGGGAAAAATTCAGGATAATGGAATTATATTGTTGGCAAAGGTGATATTTTTCTTCTAATGATATTTCTCTTGGGTCTTTTCCACCAGAGATTATTTTAGAATCTACAACAGGTTGGGCAAAGGCAAACTGAGTTTTACTCTTCCCGGTCAATGTTGCCTCTTGAATGGCTAATTTGATATGAGTCTCAAGTTGCTCTATATTATTAAATGAAACAAACCCAAAGCCACCATTGACTAACGCTCTAACATTCCCGCCGATTTTAGTAGTTACACCAATATTTTCAAGTTCTTTTCCGATAAAATCTACTTTTGTGGTTTGGTTTTCCTCTATCCTGATTTCTAAATAATCTACTTTTGGGGCTTTATTGATAGCATTTTTAATGAAATTTCTCATATTTATTTTCCGTAACCGTTCAGATGATAATTTACCGCAGAGACGCAGAGGAACAGAGAAAATATAGAAATAAATCAGATAACATAAAAGATTATTGATGCAGACATGAAAATACATAGGACCTGCTTACCGAATGTTCAGCAGGCAAGCCAGATTTGTTAATCAATTTTAATGTTGTTGTACTCAAGATCTTGCCCTGATGAAAATCAGGGATGTTAAGCGTCTCGTAAATAGATTTTAATTTTTTTCTCTGCGTCTCTGTGTCTCTGCGGTGAACGGTTACTATTTTCCTCTGAAAATGGAAAAATGTAATTCTAACGATTTATATTATAACCTTTTCTTTGGCTTGCGTCAAGAATTATTTTATCAGGGTGGAATTTTGTTGACAGGTGATAAATCTTCTGGTAAAATATACCCAAGAGAATACAACATCCAAAATACCAAAAAGAGAATATATTTATGGATAAAAAATATATAAAACGGACATTTATACTGGCAAAGAAATCGGCTGGTAAAACTAACCCTAATCCTATGGTTGGAGCAATCGTGGTCAAAGACGGTCAGGTTGTTGGAGAAGGCTATCATAAGGGACCAGGATTTGCTCATGCAGAAATAAATGCCCTTAACCAGGCTAAAACAAAAGCAAGAGGAGCAACCCTTTATGTGAACTTAGAGCCCTGTTCTCATCAAGGTCGAACTCCACCCTGTACCAAAAGTATTATTAAAGCAGGAATCAAAAAGGTCGTAGCCAGTATGCTTGACCCAAATTCAATAGTTTCAGGTAAAGAAGAATTAGAAAAAGCAGGTATCCTGGTAGAAGTAGGAATGTTAGAAGAAGAGGCAAAAAAACTCAACGAGGTCTATATTAAATATATGACGACTAAATTGCCTTTTGTCATTCTTAAATCGGCTATTACCTTAGATGGCAAGATAACAACATTAGAGAAAAGTTGGATTACCTCTAATGAAAGCAGAAGATTAGTTCACAGGTTACGGGCAGAAGTTGATGCGATTTTAGCTGGCAAAAACACCATTTTAATTGATGACCCATTACTTACGGCTAGAATAAAAGGAGCAAAAGACCCATTTAAAATAATTGTGGATACAAAATTAGAAACTCCACTTTCGGCAAAGGTATTAAAAAATCCTGAGAAGGTAATCATCGCTACAACTAAACAGGCACAGGAACATAAAATTCATAGCCTGAAGAAATTAGGGGCAAAAATCTTAATTCTACCTGAATCTAAAAAAATGGTAGATATTAAAGAATTAATGAAAGAATTAGGAGAGATGGAAATAACCAGTATTTTAGTCGAAGGTGGGGCTCAAATGAATGCCTCTTTTTTAGAAAATGGATTGGTCGATAAGGTATTCTTTTTTATTGCCCCTAAAATAGCCGGTAATAAACAAGTCAGTGCAGTCGGAGATTTGACCCAAACAATCCGATTAAAAGAACTCACGACGAGAAAAATAGGCAATGATATTCTGATATGTGGTTATGTTTGAACCAGGTAGAAACCAATCTCCCTTACTCTTTGAACCTACTGTCTCACTTCACTTCTGGGTAAATAATTACAAAAAAGATATTGACAAAAAATGGACTTAAATGGTATAGTTATTGGACGGAGGAAAAAAATGGAAATTAAAGATGAAGTAACTAAAATCGCTAATTTATCAAAACAGGCATCTTTTAAACTATCTAATTTATCTTCAAAGATTAAAGATACCGCTTTACTGGCAATGGCAAAGGCGATTGAAGAGAGTGCAAATATTATCCTTGAAGAAAACAAAAAAGACCTCGAGTTTGCTAAAAGTCAGGGTTTATCGTCAGCACTAATTGATAGACTTACACTGAATGAAAAACGAATAAAGGTAATGGCAGATGGACTACGCGATGTGGCTAATTTACCCGACCCGATAGGTGAAATTATCTCTATGTCAAAAAGACCCAATGGGTTACAAATTGGTCGGGTGAGGATTCCTTTAGGAGTCGTGGGTATTATTTATGAGGCAAGGCCAAATGTTACCGCCGATGCGGTGGGATTATGCCTTAAATCTGGCAATGCGGTCATTCTTCGCGGTGGCACAGAGGCAATCAACTCAAATAAAATTATTGTTAGGATACTTGATTCTGCCGCGATTTCAATTGGTATCCCCCAAAATAGCGTGTCTTTGATTGAAATTACCGATAGGCAAGCCGTCCGTGAATTAGTTAAATTAAATCATCTGATAGATGTCATCATTCTGCGTGGGGGTAAAGGATTAATCGAGACAATTGGTGAAGAGACGAAAGTTCCAATCATTGCCCATGGAGAAGGTAATTGCCATGTCTATGTTGATTGTCCAGCAGATCTGGCTATGGCGGCAGAAATTGCTTTTAATGCCAAGGTTCAAAGACCTGGCGTTTGCAATGCTATCGAGTCACTTTTAGTTCATCAAGATGTTGCCCGGGAATTTTTACCCACAATAATAAACCGCCTGAAATCAGCAAAGGTAGAAATAAGGGGTTGTCCCCAAACCCGAGAGATAGTTTCGGAAGGAATAATACAAGCAACTGAAGAAGATTGGTATAAAGAATATTTAGATTTGATTTTAGCCGTAAAGGTCGTTTCCGGATTAGACGAGGCAATTGAACATATCAATATTTATGGTTCTTCGCACTCAGAGGCGATTGTAACTTCATCATATAGAAATGCCCGTCGATTTCTTCAAGAAGTAGATGCGGCGGCAGTTTATGTCAATGCCTCAACGCGATTTACGGATGGTGCTGAATTTGGTTTAGGGGCAGAGATTGGTATTTCGACCCAAAAATTACATGCCCGCGGTCCAATGGGACTTGTGGAATTAACTACAACTAAATTTATTATATTGGGAGATGGACAAATCAGGGAATAATTTGTATGAAATATTTGACAAATTTTGATTTTACTTACCATAATGAGGACGAATCCAGATTTTCTAATTATTATTGAAAAACAATCAATGGCATGCCAAAAAGTAAATGGGGAAATAGAGATAGATTCATAAGTCTATAAGTTATATGAAATGGTAGGTTAAGGGAAGAAGTACATGGTGGAAACAGATATAACCAGAAAAGAGATTTTAGGCTTAAATATGCAACCAGAGCCAACTTCAGAGATTAAGTCGATATCGAATTTACCTAAAATAACTTCAGTTATATTGACGAAAGAATTTGAATTACTACCTAATACCTCAGAGGTTTTTGAATTAGAATTTGCCTTCTATGAACATAGATTCCTGACTAAAGATGAAATCATTCATAGAGGGGCATTTTTCAAAAGTGTTGATGGAATACCTACTTATCATTATATAATTTGTTCAAATAATAGCCCTCTGGTATGGGAAGGAAGATCGGAGATAACCAGGTCATACTTCAAAGAGGGTAGCTTTTCTACAGGTTATGCCACACACGGACTTTTTCCATACAGAGGTAAATTCCATCCACAACTTATTAAAGGTATACTGAATATTTTAAAGGTTCAACAAGAAGATGTTGTCCTTGACCCTATGTGTGGAAGTGGAACATTAAATGTTGAGGCAAGTATTATTGGGATTGATTCTATTGGTATTGAGAAAAGTCCATTTTGTGTATTGATGAGTAAAGTAAAGCAGGAAGCATTAAAAATTGAAAATGCCCAATTATCATCAATACTTAGGGATATGCACAAAAATTATAAAATTCTAATAAGTAGTAAGAAATTGCCAGAGGATTTTTCTTATCATAATGGGTTCAACCCAGAAAAGGCAGTAACCCTACTTGCTTTCTTAGATGCTATGGGATATGCGAGGAGATGCTCAAAAAGTATAGATGTTCTTTTCCCCTCAGTCCTTAAGAGATATGTAGGGCAAATTGGTTCGTTTGTTCATGCAAGAGATAAACTTAAGCTTAAGATTGGTAAGGCAAGATTTGAACCTGGTGATGCAAAACATCTTCCTTTAGAAGATAATTCAATAGATGGTATTATTACCTCTCCTCCTTATTCCTTTGCCATTGACTATGCAGAAAATGACCGACCACAATTAGAGTATTTGGGATATGATGTATCTAAACTTAAGGATGAGATGATCGGGCTTGTTGGGAAAACCAGAAAAGAAAAACTGGCTAATTACTTTGAGGATATGAATAAGGTTTTGTCCGAGATGTCCCGGATTTTGAAAATCGGCAAATATGCGGTAATCATAATAGGCTCAAACGATGTTCAAACAGGCGGAATAAGGTTGGAGACTAAAGTTGAAGAAATGGCATTAAAACATGGATTTGTCCTTGACCAGAAAATGGTAAAGCCAATTAAAGGAATACAGAATACAATGAGGGATGAGTATATGTTGTTTTTAAGGAGGGTGAAATGATGATATACTATCCACCATTAGATGAGAAGTTCAACACTGTAATCTCAAAGAACACCTTCTATTTTTATAACGAAGGGTTTGAAGAATACTATGAGGGGTATATTTCATCTATTGCTCAGAATATTTTTCTGCTTAAGAACAGGATAGAAAGGGAAGGGCTAAAAGAGTCTGTTTTGCTTACACACATTACAGAGGTTGAAGATGGATTAGATGCAATTTTAACTGTAACTGGTTTCTCAAAAGAGAGTTTGCAAAGATTAGTCACATTCATAAGAGCTACAAATGACAAAACTTTATCCGACCTCGTCAATAAAGATTCTTGGCCAATTGAGGATTTTAAAACTGAATGGGGTCTGGATAAAATAAAAACTATTATTAAAACAAACAAGAAGTTTGCTGAAGGCATTGTAAATCTGTTCTTTAGAGGGCCTACGGTTCCTGTGATAAAGAATGTTCTCCCACTTTTTGAATTTAAGAAGATTAATATTAATAAATTCAGTTTTTCTATAGAATCTCTGGTAGATACAATAATACGATACAAGACAAAGGGTTCGTATAAAGCCGCCAGAGAAGGAAATCCTGAGGTTGTAATCGAGCAAATTTTAACCTCCCATAAACTGACCTTTGAGAAAGGGAAATTCAGAATTCCAGAAGCAGGTAATATTCCAAGAACGATGGACTTCATTATTCCCAACAAGACATCGCCAAAAATAATAATTGAGTGTTCGTATTCGGTAACTACTGCCTCAGGAATGGGAGACAAAGCAAAAACAGAAAAGACCGTGGCTGATTATCTGAAAAAAAATTATCCAGATGTAGTATTCGTTGGTTTTGTAGATGGAATTGGCTGGTATGTGAGAAGGGGTGACTTGAAACGGATGGTTGAGGCGTATGATTTTGTTTTTACATTTAGCAGGGATGAACTGGAGAGATTTAAAAATTTGTTAGCGGAGTTCTTTTATGGAAGATAAGGAATTTTTTGATAGATTGATAAATAAAGTTGTTCAAGGTGATTGCTTAGAGGTTATGGGAAGGATTCCTGACAAGAGCGTTGATGTTACTTTTGCCGACCCTCCATTCAATCTAAAAAAGAAATATAACAGTTACTATGATAAATATGAGGTTGAAGAATACCTCTCCTGGTGTAAAAAGTGGCTCAACGAAATGGTTCGCATTACCAAACCAACGGGTTCTATTTTTGTTCATAATATCCCAAAATGGCTAATCTATTTTGGTTCTTATTTGAATGAAATTGCTATATTTCGCCATTGGATCGCCTGGGATGCGATGGGAGCTCCCCTTGGTAAGACGCTTTTGCCCAATCACTATGGGATTTTATACTATGTAAAGTCAGACAAATTTAAGTTTTATGATATTAGAATGCTGCATAAACGCTGTAGGAAATGCTACTATATCTTACAAGATTACGGTGGTAAAAAAAGCCAGATGCACCAATTTGGACCTCTTGTTTCTGATGTTTGGACAGATATACACAGAATAAGACACAAGAAAAGGAGGGACGAACATCCGTGTCAATTACCCGTCCATCTGCTTGAAAGATTATTGCTTTTGAGCAGTGACGAAGGAGATATTATTTTAGATCCGTTTGTAGGAACTGGAACAACCACAATTGCGGCAAAAAGATTAGGAAGAAAATTTATTGGGATTGATATTGACCCAAAGTATGTTGAAATTACAAATAAAAAATTAGAAGAAACCGAACCAATAGTAATTAATGGATGTTATGTAAGTAATTTTCTTGGCAATGTAATAACTATCAGGAATAAAGATTGGAATAAGATTAAAGATGCATTTGTTATCCCAACCAATCCGTTAGAATTAGAAAAAAGGAGAATCTGTTTGTTATACAAGAAAGAAAGAGCCATAAGATATAAGGTAGTTGGAGGAATACAGGACGATTTATTTTCAATATGAAGGAATCCATTAGGTGGAAATTCTGCGAATGTCGAATTGTAAATTAAAAGATTGGAAAGTGTTCAGGTAGTGTAAGCGAGGAAAAAGGGAAATGGGTAAATGAGGGAGTAATTTGTATGAAAAAATCCACAATCCGTAATCCGCAATCTACAATCCATATTGGAATAATGGGAGGAACTTTCAACCCGATTCATTATGGCCATTTATTAGCCGCAGAGGAAGCAAGACAAAGATTTAATCTTAAAGAATTTATCTTTGTGCCCTGTGCCAGACCACCTCATAAAAATCAAAAGGATATTGCTGGGCCAGAAGATAGATATAAAATGACCTGTCTGGCGATTGAATCGAATAAGTATTTTAAAGCATCTGATATTGAGCTCAAACGGGGCGGAATATCTTATTCACAGGATACAATCATCGAATTTAAAAAAATCTATGAGCGTGCACAAATCTATTTTGTTACTGGTGCGGATGCTATTGCAGAAATTGATACCTGGAAAAATGCAAAGGATTTGCCAAAATTATGTCAATTTATCGCTGTTACTCGACCAGGCTATCTTTTTAAAATAAAAGAAGAATACCTTAAATGGACGCATATTTTGGAAATACCCGGCGTCTCTATTTCTTCGACTGAGATTAGACAAAGAATACACGAGGGAAAATCAATTAAATATTTAGTCCCGGAAGAGGTAGAAAACTATATCTATGAGCATAAATTATACCAATGATTAACACAGATTTAGCACGGATAAAATGGAGGAAAAAGTAAAAAATAATAGGTGGTAATTTACCGCAGAGACACAGAGGAACTGAGAAGACATAGTAAGCGTCTCGTCCATAGATTTTCCCTTCTTGAGAGGGGTTAGGGGTGTGTTTTTCTCTGTGTCTCTGTGTCTGTGCGGTGAATAGTTACCTTTGTTATTGGAGGTGTAAAAGAATGATATTGAAACTTGGGTTGCCAAAGGGTAGTTTGCAAGAATCAACAATTGAATTATTTCAAAAGGCAGGATATATGATTGCGGTTGATAAACGCTCATATTTCCCCAGAATTGATGATGAAGAGATAGAGGTGATGTTAGTTCGGGCACAGGAGATGTCGCGGTATGTAGAAGAAGGGGTATTTGATGTTGGTTTGACTGGATTTGATTGGATTAAAGAAAATAAGTCAGATGTCATTGAGGTGGCAAGTTTAGAATATGCCAAACAGGGATTTCGATTTGTAAAATGGGTATTAGCCGTGCCAAATGATTCATCCATTAAAAGCATCAATGACTTGCAAGGCAAACATATTGCCACAGAGTTAGTAAATGTAACAAAAACATATCTTAAGGAAAGAGGTATCCAGACAAATGTTGAATTTTCATGGGGAGCAACTGAGGTAAAAGCACCCAGACTTGTGGATGCCATTGTCGAATTAACCGAAACCGGTTCCTCTCTTCGAGCAAATAATCTACGCATTGTCGAAACTATACTTGAGTCCACAACAAGATTAATTGCCAATAAAGACGCCTGGCAGGATGCTCAAAAACGCAAGAAGATAGAAAATATTGCCCTGTTACTTCAGGGGGCACTTGCCGCCGCACAAAAAGTAGGACTAAAAATGAATGTCTATAAGGAACACTTACCACAGGTGCTTGCTATCCTACCTGCTTTAAAAACACCAACTATCTCAAAATTAAGTGATGAAAATTGGTGTGATGTGGATACTATTGTTGATGAAAAAGTTGCCCGAGAAATAATCCCGGAACTTAAAAGAGCAGGTGCACAAGGAATTGTCGAATACCCATTGAATAAGGTGATTTATTAAAAAAATTGTTGACTAATTTTTAATTTAATGGTAAAATAATTCGTAATTTAGTTACCATTTACTAAAATATGGCTTCACGAAATTGTAACTGTTCACCGCAGAGACACAGAGACGCAGAGAAAAAATTAAAATCTATTCACCAGAGACAGAAATTTCCTTTTTTTTGTGCATTTTGGGTCTTTCGTTGTTTATTAATCTTTTAATACTTACTTTTGACTAACTGTTTTTAAGCCTTTTTAAACACCGAAAAACACGAAAAAAAGTAACCGTTCAGGCTATATATCAAAAGTGTAAGAAAGGGGATAAGGAGATAAGAGTGATATGGAGATAAGATAATAGAATATAGATTGAAATTTATAGAAATAGGTAGAAATTGATTGTGGAAAACAACAAATTTCCATAAATTTCTATTAGTTTCTATTAATTTCAATTTTTTTATAATATCTCCCTATCTCCTTAATCTCCACATCTCCTTTTGTTACACCACCTGAACGCTTACGGAAAAAAAGATATTTTCCTCTCTGCGAACTCTTGCGTCTCTGCGGTAAAGGATTACCTGAACGGTTACATAAAGAGATTAACCTCGTAGAGATGTTCTGTTGGTAGAGAGAGGTTTTACGAAATTCAAAATATGATTGTCAGGCAAAAACTTCAGAGGGGAAGAAAAACCACAAAGGCACAAAGTTTTTACAATACATTGATGATGTTGGAATTAATTTCAATCTTTTTTTCGTGTCTTTGTGGTGAGAATTTGAGTTTTTGCCACCTAAAGGAGTATTTGGATGCGTTTTTTAGATGTTAAAACAGATTATGCCTTCAAAAAGGTTTTTGGCTCTCAAGGGAGTAAGGATATCCTTATTAGCTTTCTTAACTCGGTGATTGATTTTAAAGAGACTGAAAAAATCGTTGATTTAGTAATCGTTGACCCCTACCAAATACCATTAATCAAGGGGATGAAGGATACCTATGTCGATGTTAAAGCCAAACTCTCAAACCAGAAGAATGTCATTATCGAGATGCAGGTTTTGAATGTAGAAGGGTTTGAGAAAAGGATTTTATATAATGCGGCTAAGA
Organism: bacterium; assembly: GCA_040757115.1. NCBI lineage: Bacteria > bacterium. The sequence continues at coordinate 26,507 of JBFLYA010000019.1, forward strand.
CATATTCAGCTCAGCTAAAAGAGACAGAATCATTTACCAGCCTTGAACCTATTATTGCTCTAACCATTACGGACTTTATCATGTTCGAGGATGTAGATAAGGTTATCACCTATTTCAATCTCATTGAAAAGGAGACTTTAATCAAATACCATGATGAAATCGAACTTGTTTTTATCGAATTGCCCAAATTCAAGAAGAATGAGGATGAGCTGGATTCAATCAAAGACAAATGGATATATTTTATAAAGAATGCAGGCAGACTTGAATATACTCCAGAGAGCTTAGTTAAAGAGATAGAAATAAAGGAGGCATTTGAAATAGCCAATACAGCGGGGATGAGTGAAAAGGAGTTAGAAATTCAATATAAGCGGCACGATTTTATCCGAATGCAAAGAGGTGCGATAGAGTTTGCCTTAAAACAAGGGTTAAAACAAGGAATAGAAAAAGGAATACAAAAAGGGTTAAAACAAGGAATACAAAAAGGATTAAAACAAGGAATACAACAAGGCAAAATAGAAGTAGCGAAAACTCTTTTGAAATCAGGCGAGAAAGTTGAAAAAATATCACAGGTAACGGGATTAACAATAGAGGAAATTAGTAACTGTTCACCGCAGAGGCGCAGAGGAAGAGAGAAAACATGGAAATAAATCAGATAACAGAAAAAATTATTGGGGCAGCAATTGAAATACATAAGACATTAGATTCATGTCTATTAGAATCTGCATAGGAAGAATGAGGAATAAAAGGATAGGTTTATTGATCAATTTTAATGTTTCTGTTCTAAGAGATGGAATTAAGCGTATAGCCAATAGATTTTAATTTTTTCTCTGTGTCTCCGCGTCTCTGCGGTGAATAGTTACGTTTTTTAAAATTAAGGAGTTATGTAACAGGAGGGCAATAAGAAAAGAAGTGTGTTTGTAAGTTTATTTAAATCAATGAGTTATGAATTTCGTGAAAGGCTATTTACTAAAATAGGGCTTCACGAAATTATAAACTAAGTAATCGGTTAAATGGTGATTGGTAACTAATTACCATTCACCAGTTACCAGTTACCAAATTTAAGGAGGTAGAATGAAATGAAGAAAATTTTTTCAATTGAGCCAGTGGAAGGTAAAAAAAATACGGTCGAGATAACCTTCTTGAAAGATTTCACGCTAAAAGTGGATAAAAAAGATACCTTATTTGTCAAATTTCTGATGATGATGCTCCATTATAGCGGTGGGGCAGCATCTTATTTTGCGCCACTGTTAGGTTTTACTGAATCTGCATTTCGAGACATAAAAAAGAAATTTGAAACAGAGGATGTAAACTCTATCTTCTATCCCGAAATAGAAAAAGGGAAAGTTAAGGAGTTACCTGAACCAGAGATAGGCAAAATTATTGCTTTAATTGTTCAGAATCCCAGAGATACAAATAAAAAAATAGCAGATAAGTTTAATGCAGTTTCCTCAAAAACTAAGATAAGTTTAAAAGATGTAGAAAAGATTCGGGAAAAGTTTGAATTATAAAAACATTATGAAGTCAAAACGACCCAGAATACTTCTTGTTGATGATTCAAAATTTATGAGGATAATCCTCCGTAAGTTATTAACACACGAAGGATATGAAATAGTAGGAGAGGCTTATGATGGAGCATTTGCTATCCAGAAATATCGTGAGTTAAAACCTGATGTGGTATTAATGGATATAATTTTGCCAGACCCCACAATGAATGGCATTGAAACGATTAAATGGATAATCAAGATTGACCCATCTGCCTTAATAATTATAGTCAGTGCGATGGAGAATCAGATGTTGATTAACGAGGCATTGGCGGCTGGAGCAAAAAATTTCTGTATTAAACCCTTTGAACATAATAATCTTATAAAAATAATAAGTGATGTCATTAAAGAAAGATGATGGAAAAGGTTCTTATTATTGATGATTCAGCATGGCGTCGAGGACAAATCCGTGATTTGTTCCTTAATAATAAATTAGCCGAGTGTTGGGAAAGTAGAGAAGGAATTGAGGCTGTAGAAAAATATCGGATGCTCAAACCATATTTAGTTATTGTTAGAATTTTGGATATGCTCGGGGTGGAAATAGTAAAAAGGATTAGAGCAATAAATCCAGATGCGAGAATTTTAATTTTAAGTGATAGTGGAAATGAATCGTATGTAGGTGAAGCAATGCGAGCCGGCGCTTTAGAATATCTTATAGAACCTGTTACTCCTGAAAATCTCTTAGCCTCAGCAATCAAAATGATTAAATAAAAGGAAACAAGTTACTACCAGTCAACTTATTTCCGGTCAACTTTCCTAAAAAGGCTAATTAGAACAATGCAATTAACAAATTTTCAATTAGATGCATTACGGGAAATTGGAAATATTGGGAATGGGCATGTCAGCACTTGTTTATCTCAACTCGCAAATGAGAAAATTATCCCCATTATTCCCGAAATAAAATTAGTTCCAGCAAACAAATTTAATGAATTGATTGAAGATTCAGAAGGTTTAACTATTGGAATAAGTAGCGGGTTACTCGGAGAGGTAATGGGAAAAGTGGTGATGATTTTCCCTTACGAAAATGGACTTTCTATGTTAAATGAAACGATAAAAGAGCGAGACCCTTCTCTTACGACTATCTCGGAATCTGATGAATCCTATCTTAAAAAAATCGGTCAACTGATTATTTCTACTTATACCCATGCTTTATCTAACTTTTTAGATATTTTACTTGTTTCTTATACCGCAAATATTGTTATTTATAAAGGAGAAGATTTTCTAAACTGGTTAACTCAAGAATTAGAAATTTCCCTAAAACAACAAACCCCTTTGCCATATTCTGAAATAGATTCTGTTTTGTGTTATCAATCTACCTTTAATAAATCCCCATTTTTAAGATTTTGGGGAAGTTTTTTCTTACTCTTTGATGGACAGACGATGAAAGTAATCGTGAAGGCAATTGATAAATTAATTTTGAAAATAAAATAGTAAAATGCCAATTATTACTTTAATCACAGATTTTGGGCTAAAAGATAATTATGTCGGGATAATAAAAGGAGTAATCCATTCAATCAATCCTGAGGTAAAAATAATTGATATTACTCATCTTATAAATTCTTATAGTCTGGTGGAAGCAGGCTATATTCTCAAATCTTCTTTCAATTATTTCCCGAAAGGAACAATTCATATTATTATTGTTGACCCTGAGGTTGGTAGCCAGCGTAAAATTATTTTACTAAAATCAAAAGATTACTATTTTTTGGCTCCAGATAATGGAATTTTAAGTTTTATCTTGGATAGATTTAAAGAGATAAAAATTGTTGAACTGACCAATAAAAAGTATTTCCTGCAGGAAGTTAGTCAAACCTTCCATGGAAGAGATATTTTTGCTCCGGTAGCCGCTTATTTAAGTTTGGGTAAAAACATTGAAGAATTTGGTCCTGAACTAAATAAAATAAAAACACTTGCTCCTGAATTTAAACCTGAATTTAATAAAGATAAAATAGTTGGTCAGATAATCTATATCGACCATTTTGGAAATCTAATTACGAATATTGTCAAAGAAGAATTTACTTTTGATGATTCTAAAGTGTTAATTGAAATAGCAGGGCAGGAAATAAAAGGTATTAACAAAACATATAGTCAGTTAAAACCAGGAGAACTCTTAGCCTTATGGGGCAGTAGTAATCACCTGGAGGTCGCCGCAAATCAAGCTAATGCTCAACAATTACTTAAAATTGAAAAGGGAAAAACAGCAGTCATAATTCGTTATTTGTAACCGTTCAGGTAGTCCTTTACCGCAGAGATGCAGAGGAACAGAGTCTCTGTGTCTGTGCGGTGAACAGTTACCAAAAATTGATTAGCATGAAATTTATAGCCGATGATATGTTAGGTAAATTAGCCAAATGGCTACGAATTCTTGGGTATGATACAATATATTATCGCACACAAAACGACTATGATTTAATAGAAATTGCCCAAAATGAAGGTAGAATATTACTTACCCGTGATTCACAATTGGCAAGAAACTGGATTGTTCCGACACTTTTAATTAAAGATGAAATAATAGATGAACAACTTAAACAGGTAATCCAGAGGTTTAAGATTGAAATAGGATGTGCCCTATTTTCAAGATGTCCAAAATGCAATACCCTATTGATAGAAATTGATAAAGAGGCGATTAAAGATAAATTACCTGAGTTTGTCTATCAAACTTATAATGAATTCTGGTCCTGTCCTACCTGCAACAGATATTATTGGCAAGGTAGCCATTGGATGAATATTAAGGCAAAAGTAGAAAATCTAAAAGTCTTACGGTAAAATGTCAAGTAAAAAATTAAGTTTTTTTAAAAATATTTTTCCTGACTTATATCCCTAAAAAGGCACAAAAATAGTATGTTCGGATACAAGTGAATTTTTTAAATATCCAAAT
>JBFLYA010000020.1:0-2163 GCA_040757115.1 bacterium
AGTAGAAAATCCTCCATTACTACAAGAAATAAACAATTCTGTTTTTCCTGATGTAGTTACTCAAGGAGAAAAAAATGTGAGTTTTCAAGTAGCAATTATGAATTTAAGTAATATCGGTGTTTCCCTATCTCCTCTATCTACTATTTCCTTTGGTGACGGAGCAAATACATTTACAACTACCTTAACAACCATAATCCATATCCCGGGACATGAAAATGCTATTTTGTCTTTTAACCCATTAGATATCCCGACAAATTTAGTTTCTATGATTTATTCACCTGCCTTATCTTTAAAAGGCACGGATACCAATTCTCAAACCTACTCCCAAATTTTATCTGGTGGAAATAAAGTCAAGGTTTCTCCACCTTATGTTACTTTTATTGCCGAAAATATACCAACCGAGATTAAAAATCCAGGACAGCGTCCTCTTGAAATTTTAAAGATAAAATCAGAGAATTCCTACACAGCCACGAAAACAATTACTGCCATTAAATTAACTAATACCACACAAGGTTTAGGTTCACAATCTGAATTAGATTCACAAATCGAAAGACTGTCTTTGTATCATAACACTACCCTGGTGGGGACGACTACATTTACTTCAGGCATAGCCATATTCAATAGTCTTAATATTCCAATTCCACCTGATTATGGCACAACGACCCTGCTGGTTACTTATGATCTCTCATTTGACTTTGCAAAAGACCAGGATATAATAGATGTCGCACTGGCAGATGTAACCTTTGCTACGACCACGACTGTCAATGGCGATTTTCCTTTAAATTCCTATGGACATCATCTTGTAGATGGGATGGTTGCCGACCAGATAAAGATTTATGATGTCCTACCAGATAGTTTTAAATCAGGTGAATTGAATGATTTGGTTCTGAATGTAACTATTCCTCCCAATGGTTATGCGACTGATACCTTGAAGGCTTTAAGTATTGAAAATGCTGGCACGGCTAAATATGAAGATGTTGTTTTTAAATTCTGGCTCGATAATGGAGATGAGATATTTGGCACGATAAGTGATATTTGTCTGGGAACAATGAATTTTACCGGGGCAATGTGGCATAGAACTGGCTTGAATCAACCCATTGGCACAACTGGTTTAAAGGTGTTTGTCACGGTAGATATTACTGAAATTGCTGATGAAGGAAAAACAATAAAAATAAAAATCCCAATAAAAGGTATTGAAGTCCTGTCAGAAAATGATGGTCCAATAGATAACCCTATCACTAATTATTACTCACAACAGATTAAAGTCCATAATAAAGTTATATTTGAGGCATTGGATTTATTAAAAGAAAAGGTATATCCAGGAACTAAAGAACTTGAGATTTTAAATTTATCAGTGACCAATTATTATTCACAAACCCAAACCTTAACCTCGTTGATAATGACTAATAATAGTCTGGGCACAGGAAGTTTAAATCAAATTGATTCGCAGGTGGACATCCTTTATCTTTATCAAGGAACAGCCAATATTGGTGTGGCGAACTATAAAAATAGCCGGGCTGTGTTTTCAGGGCTAAACCTTGATATTAGTCCGTATGAAACAAAATATATTAAGCTCCGATATAATCTTTCGCTCCAGAATGCCAGAGATGATAATATCATTGATTGTCATATCGCGGGTTCAACTGATATTGGTTTTAAATCCGCAACGATAACTATTGGTGGAATATTTCCGTTAGACTCTTTTGGATTTCATAAAATAGATGGTCTGGTCAATAACCAGATTATTAATTATGGTGCTCAATCTTTGACTGTGGCGACCGGGACAACAGATTTAGTTGTCCTGGATGTGTTTATTCCGGGTAATGGGTATGCGGATGATGTCTTGACGAAAATAAGGATTAAAAATGGTGGCACGGCAAAAGATTCAAGAGATATAAAAATGGTTAAAGTATGTGATGGTCAAAATACATATACTACTACCTGGAAACAAGAATATTGGGAATGGACAGGAACTATTAGTGTTCCCAGAAGAATATATATTCTAACAGATATTGCTGATAACCCGGGAAATACAATTATGATGAAAATTCCGGTTAACGGCTTAGAATTTCTATCAGATAATGACGGACCAATAGATTCTGAAGTCATCAATCCATATCTCCAGATTATCTCTGCGGGGCTATTATCTTCATTAAAATTAAC
>JBFLYA010000020.1:2263-30697 GCA_040757115.1 bacterium
TTATGATGAAAATTCCGGTTAACGGCTTAGAATTTCTATCAGATAATGACGGACCAATAGATTCTGAAGTCATCAATCCATATCTCCAGATTATCTCTGCGGGGCTATTATCTTCATTAAAATTAACTTCACAAAAGGTTACGGTAGCCAGCACTTTCACGGTCGAGATGAGCATTACCGCAAATGAGGATGTTTATAATGTTACGCCAACCCTACTTGTTCTTGATGGTTCTGGAAGTGCGAGTTTAATCAGTGTCCCTCAGGCTATTTCTACCCTTACCGCGGGTTCTTTTCACGAATTTATCTGGATCTACAAAGCCTCTCATATCCCGGGCACACTTACCTTTAGCGGCTATGCAACATCGACGACCCTTTCCTCTATCAATACTTATTCCGAGATTCTTTATATTCAGGAGATACCTACAAAGTTAGTTATTCGACATATCCCAAATATGCCTTTTGAGGTAAATAAAGGACAGCAAGATGTGATTCCAATGAATATTATCTTTCAAAACACTGGAACTCCGACCTTGACCGGAGATATAAAAATTGGAACATTGACCTTTGATGTAGGCACAATACCAGGTCGGGCAATAGCCAGAATGATGATTAGTCAATCTGGGATTATCTATGGAAGCAAAACCAATCTTGAGATATCAGGAACAATCACTGTTTTACCATTAACAACACCAGTTAGTATTCCACCTGGTCAAAATGTAGCCGTAAATTTAATTATTGATATTCCAACTTCATCCACAACTAATAGATTTCAAATAAGTTTGATTCATATTGATGCGAATTCTAATGTTATTGAAGCCGCATTTCCCCTTAATTCAGGCTGGACAAATATCAAAACCCAATCACCGGGCATAAAGGTAAATTTCAAGAATGAAAATGTTCCAAAGTTTGCCAATAAAGGACAAAGCAATGTCTGTGCGGGACAGATTGAATTTAAAAATGAAGGAGAAAATGCCAGTGATGTCAAGGTGACCCAACTTATTCTCAATGGAACTATTAGCCCAATATCTAATGTCCGGGTAAAAGATGAGGATATTATCTATGGCGAGGTTGCGGTTGCGGGAAATCCTGTTACCGTTTTTTTCTCGCCGGTTATTACCTTGAACGCCAATATCCCTAAAATAGTGGATATAGTGGTCGATATAATTGAAAATCCATTATCTACGGAATTTCAAATCGGTTCTATCACCATTTTTGCCAGGGATTCAAATACAGGGGAGGATGTGCCAGTGAACTTTGGTAGTGTCACAACATCTTCGATTAAATTACAGGATTTGGCACAGCAGATTATTGTTTTTGCAACCTCCACTATCCCAACCAAAGTCTATCAAAATCAAACAGACATCAATGCCTTTGAATTAACCATAACTAATCCAGGGACGATAAACAGTGCCAGTATCTTATTAAAAGAGTTAAAATTATTCATACCTGAAGTTGTAAGTAAGATAATAGTTGAAGGCTTTGGAACATATTCTGGAATCCAGAATTTAACACTTTCAGCAACAATTACTCCACAGGCGACGATTACGATTAATTTAAAAATAAACATTGGTGGAAATTTAGGTGAGTTTAGATTAGATTTGCTCGATTTAAAATTCGTTGATGCCAATGATTTTCACACAATTACACATACTTTTGGCTCTATTTCTGTTTTATTCCAGGTTAAAGAAAAACCTGTTGGACTTTCAGTTTCATCTCAAACTCATATCCCGGTAAATGTGGTAAAAGGAAATAAAGATGTTCACGCTCTAACGCTTATTTTTAATAATCAAGGTGGAACAAATACAGATGAAATTAAGATAGGCACGATAACTCTAAGTTTAGCAGATAGATTTAATAATCCAATTCTGCCTGCGGCTGTTTTATCCAGATTAATTTTATCTTATGATGGCACCCAGACGGAGAAGACCGAGATGAGTGGTTCAAAGGTAATGGTAAATTTAGTGCCTATTTTGAAGGTAGCGGTTGCTGATTCAAAAACGGTCGAGGTAAAAATAGATATATCAGATTTTGCCACAACGGGTAATTTTAAGGTTGGAGTAGAGGATATTGAGGCGGTGGATAATTGGGATAATCCAATAGCCGTTTTGGGTGTTTTCCCGCTCTGGTCTGAGCAAACGACTATTTTTGAACCAGCCATTGAACAATCGTTTACCAACTACCCCAATCCTTTTGCCGCTGGTAAAGAATCCACAACGATTGCTTATTACTTACCGCAAGATGGGTATGTCACGATTAAAATTTATACGGTGATAGGGGATTTAGTCAGGATTTTATTGCAGGATAATTTTAAGGCACACGGGATGAATGAAGTCCAATGGGACGGTCGAAATGGGGTAGGGGAGGTTGTGTTAAATGGGGTTTATTTCTGCCAGATTAATGTCCATTATGTCAGTGGTGGCTCGGATAAAAAGGTGCGGAAAATAGCAGTTGTCAGGTAAATTGAAGGAAAATGTCTTTTAATGGCAAATAAGTCCATATCTCATTCCTCCAAATGACTGAGCTATTACAATGAATTCAAAAACTTTGTTGACATAGGATAAATTTTTTGGTAAAATATCCCCATAATGAGCAAAAATGAAGGTAACATCCAAATTCGAGCAAAGCGAGAATGTTGCGAAGCAAAAAATGCCCAAAAAGCAATTTCCTATCAGTAAATATAAAGTTACGGTAAGGGTTCAGGTAGGATAAAAATAAGGAGAAAGGGAGAAGATGGAGAAGTGGAGAAAAGAAGAGTTAAGTGATAGGATTATTAATGCCTGTATTAATGTCCATAAAAAGTTATGACCTGGTTTTCTGGAGAGCATCTATCACAATGCCTTGAAGGTTGAGTTTGCAAGACACAGGATTGATGTCCGAAGGGTGGAGCAAGAAAAAGTTTGAGCCATTTCTCCAATTCTCCCTTTTCCCCATTTCTCCTTGTTTACACTTCTAATGTATAGCCCTGAACGGTTACAGATTATTATAAAAATGGACAAGAGAGAACTTGCTTTAATTTCAAAAGAGGGTGAAGGCTACTTTGTGGAATTTAAAGAAGGCTTATCGGGGGTCGAGAAAGACCTTGTCGCCTTTGCTAATTCTTCTGGAGGAAGAGTATTTTTAGGGGTGAGGCTGTATTCAAAAGTTGCCTACCGCTTTACAGGAATGCCTCGAAGGGAGAATGTGTACGAATATCCCTTTGATGCCATAAGAGAAGCTGTTATAAATTCAGTGATGCATAAATACTATTTTGAGCATGGTCATAACAACATTCTAAGATTTTTCCCTGATAGAATCAAGATTGAAAACTATTGGCAAAAACCATCTAATTTTATACTTGGAGAAACAGTATTCAGAAGAAACCACCTTATTGCTGATCTATTTGCCAAGATACATTTTGCTGAAAAGATGGGCACAGGTTTTGAAAGAATAAAAGAGATATGCAAAAAAGAGAATGCTCCTTTCCCAGAAATAGAGTTTAATGAGAATTATTTTTATGTAACTTTTAAGCAAAGCCATGAATACTTAAAACTTGCAAAAAAGGGAATTTTAGAAACTACCCCTAAAACTACCCCTAAAACTACCCCTAAAACAGGTGAAAAGATTATTGCTCTACTTCGGGAAAACCCACGACTTACAAAAGAAGATATATCAAAAGAATTACATCTCACACTTGATGGCATAAAGTATCATATCCGGAATTTAACAAAAAAAGGTGAATTAAAATGGGAAGGTCCGAGTAAAGGCGGATATTGGAAAGTGCTATTATGAAAAATAACGAGCTGTTTGATCTCGCCAGAAGGCTTGTAAAACTTAATGAAGAAGCAAAGAAACCTGGAATATTTACAGGTGACCGCGAGTTGCTTGAATGCCCAAAGAACAGAGAAAATATCTTTTCCTGCCCTAATTGTGGGGAAGTTATTGCATTAGAGGAGGAAAATGAATGAGCACCGATACTACCTTTTTTACCAATGAGCCAGGTGCTACTCTACTTGACCGGTTCAAGAAAATATTAAAGGATGTCCAATATCTTGATGTATTGGTTGGATATTTTCGTACCAGTGGCTTCCATCAATTATATCAATCTCTTGAGGGCATTGAAAAGATCAGAATCCTGGTTGGCTTGAATATGGACCGCAAAGCTTATGAAATTATTGAAACAGCCAGATTTCAGGGTAAACTTGATTTCGAATCGCACAGCAAAACCAAACACCTGTTTGTTGAACATACTATATCTGAAATGGAAGGCTCTGAGGATTCTTACCAAACAGAAATTGGAATCAAAAAGTTCGTAGAGTTTCTGACCACCGACTGCCCTAATAAAGAGCAGGATATTAACCACGGTGGTAATGGGAAGAAGCTGGAATTTCGTGTCTATCCCAGTGAAAACATTCATGCTAAGGTCTACATTAGCCGATTCCACAAAGATGCCCTGGATTTTGGCCGGGTTGTTACTGGTTCCAGCAATTTCTCTGAAAGCGGGTTTGTGGCAAATAGAGAGTTCAATGTTGAGTTAAAAGACAAAGCCGATGTTGAATTTGCCTTGAACCAATTTGAACAGTTATGGAAAGATAGTATAGACATTTCACAAGATTATATTGAAACCATTCAAAAGAAAACATGGCCCAATGAAGATATTTCCCCTTATCACATCTATTTGAAAATGCTTTACGAATACCTGAAGGAAGACATTAACTTAGACCAGGAAATTGACCTGCACCTTCCTGAAGGATTCCTTGATCTCATGTATCAAAAGCAGGCGGTGCTTTCAGCAAAAAAGGTTTTGGAAGCTTACCACGGCGTCTTTCTGGCTGATGTGGTCGGTTTAGGAAAAACTTACATATCTGCCTTATTGGCTCAACAATTACCTGGAGGTAAACTAATAATTTGTCCTCCTGTCTTAGAGGATTACTGGAAGGAGACATTCTTTGATTTTGGAATTAGTAAATTCAGGGTTGAATCTGTGGGCAAACTTGATCATATCTTAAAAAAGGGGATAGAAAAGTATGACTACATCTTTGTTGATGAGGCTCATCGTTTCAGGAATGAATATACACAGGGGTTTGAAAAGCTTCATCAAATCTGTTTTGGTAAAAAAGTCATACTTGTTTCAGCCACACCACTCAACAATACCTTTGGTGATATTTACAGTCAGCTAAAGCTTTTCCAGATTCCCAAAAAGTCCACCATCCCAGGAGTCCCAAATCTGGAGAGATTTTTCAAAAATCTGATGGATAACCTTAAAAACTACGATAAATCTGACCCCGAATACCTTGAGGTCTTAAAAGATTGGTCTGGTAGAATCCGAGAACAGGTGTTGAAATATGTAATGGTTCGCAGAACACGCATGGAGATTAGTAAATACTTTAGCGATGATATTGATAAGCGAGGTTTGTTTTTCCCTGAGGTAGAAGAGCCAAAACGAATCATTTACCGATTTGATGAACGAATCACTACCGTGTTTAACCAGACCATCGGATTGCTCAAGGTATTCAAGTATTCACGCTACACCCCATTGCTTTATCTTAAAAGAGAGTTATCTGAATTTGATAAACAAAGGGAGCGCAACATCGGCGGATTTATGAAAGGCATTCTGGTCAAACGACTGGAAAGCAGTTTTGATGCCTTTCGTAAAACCCTGGAGCGCTTTGTAGAATCTTATAAAAAATTTATCGATATGTTCAATAAAGGTACGGTACTCATTAGCAAAAAGGTGAATGTGTATGACCTGCTAAATGAAGATAATGAGGAAAAGATTCTGCAACTGATAGAGGAGGAAAAGGTTGATAAATATGATTCAGGTGAATTCAGACCGGAATTTATTAAATATCTCAAAGCTGATTGGGAGTTGCTTAAGCAGATTCGTAATTTGTGGGAAGAGGTAGATTCAGACCCTAAACTCGAAGCATTTATCAAAAGGCTGCATGGAGAACTCAAGGATAAAAAGATCATCGTCTTTACCGAATCCAAAGAAACTGGTGACTATCTACATAAGAATCTGAATAGACATTTCCCTGGCAAAGTCTTATTTTATTGTAGTGCCGGTGGTTTACTTTCTGATAGGAGAAAAACTACATCCCTTGCCAGAGAACTGATCAAGGAAAACTTTGACCCAACACATAGTGTTAAAAATGATGAAGTGCGCATTCTGCTCAGCACGGATGTGCTTGCAGAAGGTATCAACCTGCACCGTTCCAACATTATCATCAACTATGATCTGCCATGGAATCCGACTAAGGTCTTGCAGAGGGTCGGACGTGTCAACAGGGTAGGCACTGAACATAAAAATATCTGTATCTTTAACTTTTTTCCAACAGATCAATCTGAAGAGCATATAGGGCTGGAAGCCAATATCAAAGCCAAAATTCAGGCCTTTCATGACACCCTGGGTGAAGATACCAAATATCTTACCGAAGAAGAAATTCCTGCTTCCCACGAACTTTTTGGTGATACCTTGTATAAAAAACTCACCAGTAAAAAGACATACCAGGCTGAAGAAGAGGAACGGTCTGAACTGGAATACTTAAACTTTATTCGGGATATTCGAGACCACCAACCTGAACTCTTTGAGAAGATTAAACATCTGCCTAAAAAAGCTCGATCTGCCAGAGAAGATGATGTTAAAACCGAGCAGTTAGTCACCTTCTTTAGAAAGGGTAAATTGAAGAAATTTTTCATCACTGACAGCGAGGAATCACAGGAGATTACTTTTTTTGAGGCCGTAGATCTCTTTAGATGCAAACCTGATACACCTCGTCAGAAAATACCAAAACAATACTATCCTATGCTGGATAAGAATAAAACCCAGTTTGATCTGGTCACATCAGGGGAGATGTTAGAAAGTAAAGGCTCGGGCAGGCAAGGTGGACGCTCCAATGAGAGTTATGTAATCAGACGGTTAAAGGTAAAAGAGTTCCAACAATACCAGGGCTTCACCGATGAAGATGAGGAGTATATTCGGCAAGTTTTGAAAGGATATGAAGATGGTGTTATCCCGCAGAATACTACCAAAAGGATCAAGAAGGCAATCGAGGAAGAGACAAATCCTCTTAAGGTTTTAGCTGTATTCAAGAAAAATATTCCATATAATATTCTGAGCTTGACTAAAGCACCTCAACCGCAAGTGTTGGCTAAAAGAGAGGTTATTTTATCTGAATACTTAACTAAAGGGACTAAAAGATAACTATGGACAGACAAACAGCCATTAATCTAATCGCTAATACATTTAATCATCCTTTTAATGAGGATAAATTTCGGCACTTTATTCGAAACCTGCTTAATGATGTGGATGAATCCGGAAACTTTGAGTACTATGGCCGATACATACCCGATTCTTTCAAAGAGCACATCAGAAAATACAAGAGAGTTGGTAAATATGCTGACCCTAAAGGGAAGGAATTAGATGTCATTATTGTTCACTTAAAACGAGAGACAGCCCTGGATAGAGCTCGCACGATGCAGCGTAACTTCATTGCCTGGTATCTCAAAAATAGGGGCGAAAAGGATGCGGCAGTAGTAGCATACCATACCGATACTCCGGATGACTGGCGGTTCTCCTATGTGCGAGTGGAATATAAGCAGGAGACTACAGAATCCGGAAAAGTCAAAGTAAAGGAAGAACTTACCCCTGCCCGAAGATACTCCTTTCTTGTAGGCAAAAACGAACCCACCCATACTGCCCAACAGCAATTAATTTCAATATTTCAGGATGACAGACTCAATCCTTCTCTGGCAGACCTGGAAAAGGCATTTAGTGTTGAAGCCGTGACCAGGCAGTTCTATGAGGACTATAAAGGGTTGTATGAAAAATTGACACAAGAGTTGAATAGCCTCATGGAAGAAGATGGCAGGATTAAAAAAGAGTTTGAAACCAAATCTATTGATACAGCTAATTTTGCCAAGAAGCTATTAGGCCAGATCGTCTTTCTTTACTTTTTGCAGAAGAAAGGCTGGTTAGGTGTTGGCAAGAACAATGAAGGCAGTTTCAAACCCTGGGGCACAGGACAGAAAAATTTCCTTCGCTTACTTTTTGAAAAGCAGTTTATCAATTATCACAACTTCTTTAATGATGTGCTGGAGCCTCTATTTTACGAAGCATTAGCAACCGAAAGAGCCAACGATTTTTATTCTCCCTTTAACTGTAAAATACCATTCTTAAACGGGGGGTTATTTGAGCCTATCAACGAATATGATTGGCAACAGACGGATATTTTTATTAATCACGAGCTTTTTACTGAAATTTTTGACACCTTTGACCGTTACAACTTCACTGTGCGAGAGGACGAACCACTGGAAAAAGAGGTTGCCGTTGACCCGGAAATGTTGGGTAAGGTCTTTGAGAATCTCCTGCCTGAAAATCTTCGCAAGGGACAGGGAGCATACTATACACCCCGTGAGATTGTTCATTATATGTGTCAGGAGAGCCTGATTAATTATCTGGACACCGCAGTCAATACCGGCGAAGTTTCACTGGCACAAACTCCACCTACCCAGGGAAAGCTATTTGGAAAGCCAGACCCTGAACAGATGGTACTAAAAACCACAGGATACAAACCTTTAGTTCCACGGGAAGATATTGAAGAGTTTATTCGAAAGGGAGAGTTTGCTGTGGAGCATGATATTGCTAAGGAGAAAGGCACAAAAACTTACAAATACCAGGTGCCTGAATCCATTCGAAAAAACGCCAAATTACTGGATGATAAATTGACAGCAATCAAAATCTGCGACCCGGCTATCGGTTCCGGGGCATTTCCTGTAGGCATGATGCACGAAATTGTCAAAGCCCGAAATGTGCTCACAACCTACATAGAAGACAGTAAAGAACGGAGTGCCGATAAATTTAAACGCCACTGCATTCAGGAATCACTTTATGGCGTGGATATTGACCCTGGTGCTATTGAAATTGCCAAGTTACGATTATGGCTTTCACTGATGGTGGATGAGGATGACTACTATGCCATTAAGCCCTTGCCTAACCTGGACTACAAGATTATGCAGGGTAATAGCCTGATTGAGGATTTTCACGGTATTTCGTTGAATATAGAAAAAAAGGAAGAATCTCAGGGAAGCCTCTTTGATATGGATTCCGAATTAGATCGTCTGATCGAAGACCTGCATCACAAACAAAATGCCCTGTTCAATGCTACTCATCCATCAGATAAGAAAGAGCAGAAAGAAGAGGTGGAAAATGCCATTGTGAAAATCTTCCACTATGAATTACAGAGGCAGAAAGAACCCTATTTTAGAGAACTGAAAAACATTAAAGAATCAGCCAGGCGGTTTAAAGAAGAAGAACAGCAAAAAATCTATGATATCGAAAAGGTCAAACTGGACAAAAAATACAACTTTGATTTTGAAACCGTGGAGAATGAGCTGCGGGAGATGACCCACGGCAACAAGGTGCGCAACTTCTTTCCGTGGAAACTATACTTTGCCGATGTGTTTCGGCAGAAAGGCGGGTTTGATGTGGTGATTGCTAATCCGCCGTATATTTTCGCAAGAGAAAGCAAGAAGAAGGGGCTGTCAAATGAAGATAAAGGATATTTTTACGAACATTATGAACTTGCTGAATATCAGGTGAACCTGTACCCCCTCTTCATCGAGAAAGGAACTTATTTGCTGCGGGCAAATGGTTGCTTCTGTTTTATTACCCCCAACAACTGGTTAACGATCAACACAAACAGGAGGTTGAGGAAGTTCGTTCTTGGGCAGTCAGACATCACTATCGTCAATTTCTATGCCCGGGTCTTTGAAAGTGCCGCCGTGGACAGTGCTATCATCATCTTCAGGAAATCTGTCGATAACCGGCATGTCGCCTTGTATGAATACACAGACGACTTTAGATTCATCAAGGAGGCGGAATGTGGTTTTTTCCTTTCCCATCGCAACCATGTTATTAATATCGAGGCTTTCAAAGGTGGTGGAATTTCCGAGGTGATGGAGAAGATTGAACGTGGTTCGGTAAAACTCGCACAAGTTGCAGATGTCAAAGCAGGTTTGAAGGCATATGAGATCGGAAAAGGGAATCCTCCCCAGACCAATGAGATGAAGACAGATCGCGTCTATCACTCTACTCGTAAGATTGATAATAGCTACATCAAGTACCTGGATGGAAAGGATGTATGCCGTTATTACCTTGACTGGACTGGTGAGTATCTCAAATATGGAAACAACTTGGCTGCACCACGGAAAGACTTCCGACTTTATTCCACCAGCAGAATCCTTGTGCGCCAGATTCCAGCTAAACCTCCATACTGTATCCACGCCTGCTTGATTGAAGAAACCGCTTTGAATGATCTCAACTCCATGAACATCATCAACATTCGAGAATCACCTGAGTGCGTGCTGGGTATCCTAAATTCTCGTCTCACATCTTTCTGGTTTATCCACAAGTTTGGCAAGATGCAGCGGGGAACTTTTCCGCAATTCAAAGTTAATGAACTTGCTGACTTTCCCTTGCCGAAAAACCGGGCAGAGCGGAGTGACGAGATTGCTAAGCTGGTTTCCCAAATTCTCTCCCTAAAAAAATCCGACCCGCAGGCAGACACCAGGGCATTGGAGGCAGAGATTGACCGTCTGGTGTATGACCTCTATGGATTGACAGAGGAAGAGATTGCTATTGTGGAGGGGAGTGTTAGGAGGTAAATTCTGTAAGGAGAAACCCAACTTTTGCCATTTTTTATTGCTTTTTGGCAATACTTTTGTTATACTTCTATAGAGTTATTCTGAAATCAAATCTTCTGTCATTTGTTGAGGACTAAAATGGATAGCCAATTTGAAGATTTAAACATAGATACTAAACGAACAGCGAATAAATCGACGAAATCCAAAAACTCATTAAAATCTTTGAAGTAAAAATCAAAGACAACATCCAAGAAGTTTGGGGGTGTAACTATGGAAACATCATGGAATAGTAAACATATTCTAAAGGTTCAAGATGACCGTGAGCCAAATATAGTGGAAGAGCCAGATATCAAAAAACATCGGCAGCGTGTTGAACCATGGCTAACAGCTCTCTTCCAAAGCGATCATCTTTCTTTATTGGTGGGGTCAGGACTTTCATTAGCTGTTCATAAGCTTGCTACAGGGAATTCTGGTGAGGGGATGGCGAAAATAGCATTCTCTGTTTTTAAGGAACAAATGGATACCTGTGTTGTTGAGGCAGCCAGAAAAGCTGGACGAGGGAATGGGAACATTGAAGATCAGATACGTGTTGCTAATGATTTATTGCAAGGATTGGAAATATATACATCAACAGGTGTGTTCGGCTCAAAAAAGATTAAAAAAGAAATGGGGAAATTCAAAGAAGAAATTAATTCAGGATTGTTTGAATTTGTAAAAAGAATTCTTCAGACAGAAAAAAATATTGTGAATGCATCTAACCCTAAAGCTGCTGAATACTTGTTGAACTTTATGGTTAGTTTTGCTAGTCGATCTGGCACGCGAGAACGTTTAAACATTTTTACTATTAATTATGATCGTGTAGTCGAATTTGGTGCAGAGTTAGCAGGTATTCGTTTGATTGATCGGTTTGTTGGAACGGTAAATCCCATTTTTCATTCGTCACGCTTAGAGATCGATATGCATTACAATCCCCCTGGTATTCGTGGAGAACCACGCTATCTAGAAGGAGTCGTACATTTTGCGAAGTTGCATGGCTCTTTAGATTGGGTTTATCAAAATGGAAATGTCAGACGCATATCAGTGCCTTTTGGGGCTGAAACAGTTGAATCGTATTTTACTTTGTTGGATGGAGAAAAGCCTAATGCACAGTCATTAATGATTTATCCTAATGCATCAAAAGATCGTGAAACCTCTGAATATCCATATGTTGAGCTTTTTCGAGATTTGGCTGCAGCCATTTGCCGTCCTAACTCAACTGTGATATTGTATGGATATGGCTTTGGCGATGACCATGTTAATCGTGTTATTAAGGATATGCTAACAATACCGTCTAGTCATCTTGTTGTTATTTCTTATAATGATGAGGGCGATAGAATTCAAAGATTCTATGATGATGCAAAACGGCCAGCACAAACAACGCTTCTAATTGGTGAACATTTTGGGAATTTAAAAACACTCGTTGATGGTTATCTTCCTAAGCCAGCGATTGATCGAACTACTTTTCGTATGGTTGATCTTCTCAAGTCAAGAGGGGTTATTGTTGACGAGCATAAAGAAAAGGAAGGTGAACAATGAGTTTTACTCCTATAGAATATTCTTCATCTTTGCGAATTGGAACTGTTGAGTTTGTGGCTCCTGATGAAATAAAAGTTTCACTTGATTTAGAATCACCTGATGGGATTGCCGCAAATGCAGGAGTGCCTCGTTCATTTCCTCGCATAAATAATTATGTTATTGTTCCATCGGAGGCAGGGTATATTGTAGGGCAAATTGAATGGATCGCTGTTGAGCGTTCCCCTTTCCCAAAGCGTAAGGGTTTCCAGGATTATGGCTTGGTGGACCTCCCTTTTCCTTTACGGAAAATGCGAGTTAACCCCCTTGGTATATTAAAGGTTGATGAAGATGATAACTTTCTGTTTCGGCGTGGTGTGCAAACATTCCCCAGCATAGGCGAACCTGTGTTGATGCCTACAGATAAACAGCTTCGTGCTATTGTTGAATCCGGCGAAAAACGTAGGGTAAAGATAGGAACCAGTCCTTTAGCCGCTAATGCGGATGTGTGTATTGATCCAGATAGACTTTTTGGCCGGCATTTAGCAGTTTTAGGGAATACGGGAAGTGGGAAATCATGTTCAGTTGCTGGTTTAATCCAATGGTCGTTAGATGCAGCTAAAAAAGATGAGCGTAATCCTAATGCACGGTTTATTATACTTGACCCAAATGGTGAATACTCAAGAGTATTTAAGGATAGAGGTCGCATTTTTACAGTGAATGCGACTGATAACCCTTTACAAGTGCCGTTATGGTTTTGGAATAGTGCTGAATGGTGTTCGTTCACTCAGGCTAGCGCAAAGGCACAACGGCCGTTATTGAAAAGGGCTCTCAGGGAGATTAGAATCGGGAGGTCAGATTTGACTGTCTCAACTGAAGAGGCTCAAAAACTTGAACTCAGACGCTACCTTTCATCAAATATGATCTCTATACGAAACGACTTACAGAGTGGTGCGATAAGAACAGATGAGTCAAAGTTTGGGTTCCGGTTAAAAGCTATTCTGAATGATTTAGATGTTAAGAAAACCGTCTTTACAACATATAATATCCAGAATATTTGCGATAAAATCAAGACGGCCTTGACTGCTACCTACAAAGAGTTCACTGAAAAGCCCACAAACAAATTAGTAGAATACTATCGTGCTTTTACTGAAGAACAAGTCAATGATATATTAAATGCGTTGAACAATGTTTTTCAAGACCTTGGAGGAATTGTTTATCAAGAAGGCCCTGATGAAGATATTCCTATTTCTTTCTCTGGTGCTGAGTTTTCAGATCATCTTCAGAGTTTGGCTGAACAAGAGAATGTGAGCCAGTTCCTTGACTTTTTGATAATGCGGATTCGAACAATGCTTGCCGATACTCTTATGAAGAAAATCATCGGAGATGAAATTAACATTACCCTTGATAAATGGCTGGAAGATTATATTGGGAAAAATAAAGCAGAGAATGGTTGTGTTACCGTCATTGATCTTTCTCTGGTTCCCACAGAAATTATACATATTACAATTGCAGTAATTGCTCGTATAACATTCGAAGCCTTGCAACGGTATCGAAAGCTTGAAAACAATCCTTTGCCTACGGTAATGGTTATGGAGGAAGCTCACACATTTATTAAACGATACAAGGAAGATGTTGAAAATCAGAACACTGCTGCTATTTGTTGTCAAGTATTTGAGAAAATAGCGATGGAAGGGCGCAAATTTGGGTTAGGTTTAGTCCTATCTTCGCAACGTCCATCAGAACTTTCTTCAACAGTTCTCTCACAGTGTAATAGTTTTCTCTTGCATCGCATTAGTAACGATCGTGATCAAGAATTGATAAATAAATTAGTGCCAGATAACCTTCGCGGATTGTTACGTGAGTTACCTTCTTTGCCCTCTCAAAATGCAATCTTATTGGGTTGGGCATCTGAACTCCCTGTCATGGTTAAGATGAATGATCTTTCCGACGAAGAAAGACCGCACTCAGATGACCCTGATTTTTGGGATGTTTGGACTGGAGAGAATATCGAGGGAGAAAAAGTGGTTCGTGAAGTTAATTGGAAAAAGATTGCTGATGAATGGCAATGTAAGGATGCATCTACAATCGCAAAGAGTGACAAAGTGGAGGATTTGGAACAAAACACAGAGGGAATGGATGATGTACCGTTTTGAAAATTTCAAGACTATGATAAAGAGCCAGAATTGTAGTGCTTGACATTATCTTCTTTAATCCTGACAATCTGCGGTCATCTGCGTCCTATAAAGAGAAAGATAAGGAAGGTATAGATGCTATACTTATATCTTGATGAAAGTGGAGATTTAGGGTTTGATTTCGTGAATAAGAGACCATCAAAGTATTTCACGATAGCCATTCTTGTGGTAAAAGGATATGAAGAAAACCGATTACTGTTAAAGGTAGTAAAGAAAACTTTAAGTCGAAGATAAGGTATGATTCTGTTTATTTGCCATAAAAAAGAGCGTGCCTTGTGGGCTTGTTGCGCTGTGGCTTTTGCCAACCGATGGATGGGAACACCACAGACAACCCACAACGGGCTTACCGCTCAATTAATAATATACTACATTTTGCTTCATTTGTCAAGCACTTTTTTTTTCAAAGTCGAGTTGTCATTTGCATTACATTTTCTATCAAAAGCAGGAGCGATTAACCCATACCTCCAGAAGAAGCAATGCAATTATTAGAGAACAAAGAAACCCAAATGGTTAAATACATGATTGGAGAAACGATATGACCAAAGAACAACTCCATAAACTAATTGCCCAAGGAGAAGGGCAGCGGTTAGAGTTCAAAAAATCTGTTGCTGAATTAGATAGGATTATTCAGACTTTAGCTGCCTTTGCTAATACCAATTCCGATGGCGGATGTGTCCTCATTGGAATAGGGGATAGGGGCAGAGTCAAAGAAGTGATAATTGGCAGAGAAACAGTAAGGCAAATAGCCAATAAAATCGCAGCTCATACTGACCCTGTTCTTTACCCTGAGATTGAAGTGATAAAGGAATCGGGGAATAAAGGTATCATCGTAATCACCATAGATGGAAGTCCTAATAAACCCCATTTAGCCTTTGGCCGGGCATATAAAAGGGTAGGTTCTACCACCACACAAATGACCAGAGCAGAATATGAGAATCTGCTGTTAGCAAGACACAAAGATAAGTTTCAATTTGACTCTCAGGTTTGTGAAGGAGCTGATTTAGAAGATATTGATGAAGAAAAGGTAAGGTGGTTTTTGAGAACAGCTAAGACTAAGAGAGGATTAGCGATAGAGGAGAATGCATCTATAGCGGTTATTAACTGGAAGTTTACATAGGATAATACCCATAAATAAGGCATGAGAATAATTGTTCCGTTAGGAACATAATATCGGTAGGAATAGATAGACAAATCAATCAGTTCCGTAGGAACGATATATTGGTAGAAAATTTATGGAAAGCCATTTACCGATATATTGTCCCTATGGGACATTATTTGTATGATATTTATTTCTACCGATATGTTGTCCCTATGGGACATTATTTGTATTTCTAAGTAAAGTTTTGAATAATAACTGCTATATTTATCCACCATTCATTGGATTCGTTTGCCAAAATTAAAATCAGGGATAAATTATGAATAAGAAAAAGATATATCCAAAAGCAATACTTAATTGGCCGGAAGATGAGAGACCCAGGGAAAGGCTGCTTAAATATGGCGAGCATACCCTTAGCAACTCCGAACTATTGGCAATACTTTTGCGAACAGGCGTCCAGGGCCAGAGCGCTATAGACCTGGCAAGGGAAATACTGCAAAAATTCAAGACTTTTCGTAATTTATCGCATACCGATTTGTCCCATTGGAAAGAATTCAAAGGCCTTGGCCAGGCCAAGATTGCCCAGATAAAAGCAGCCATTGAAATAGGAAGAAGATTTAGAGAAGAAATAGTAAAAGAAAAAAAGATTAAGATAAGCTCTTCAAAAACCGTGGCAGATATTTTAATGCCGAGAATGAGGGATTTAAAGAAAGAAATCTTTAAAATCTTACTCCTGAATTCACAAAATACAGTTATTGATATTGTAGAAATTACCGAAGGGACGGTTAATAAGGCAGACCCTATCATTCGAGAAATTTTCCAAAAGGCATTACAGTCTTTTGCTGTCTCTATAGTTTGTGTTCATAATCATCCCTCTGGTGATGTTTCTCCAAGCAAAGAAGACAGAGACTTTACAAGTGAGTTATGCAACGCAGGCAACATAATACAGGTAAAGGTATTAGACCACATTATTATCGGTGATAATGAGTATTATAGTTTTGCAGATAAAGGTGAGCTTTATAAAAGGAGTTTTCAATGAATCACGCAATTCATAATGCTATAGTAAATTTTATCTGGACAATAGCAGATGATGTTCTGCGAGATGTTTATGTTCGGGGAAAATATAGAGATGTTATCCTGCCAATGACGGTCATTCGCCGTTTCGATGCAGTGTTAGAGCCTACTAAAGAAGCAGTTCTTAAAATGAAAGAACATCTTGATGCTTCCAGAATATCCAATCAGCATATTGCCTTATGCCAGGCTTCTGGACAGGCTTTTTACAACACCTCACCATTTACCCTTCGGGACTTAAAAGCCCGGGCAAAAAAGCAGCAACTGAAAGCAGACTTTGAAGCATATCTGGATGGTTTCTCTCCCAATGTGCAAGAAATCCTGGATAAGTTTAAATTTCGCAATCAGATACCGACAATGATAGAGGCTGATATCCTTGGACATGTTATTGAGAAATTTCTTGATCCGGTAATCAATCTAAGCTCAAAGCCGGTTTATGATGCAAACGGAAATGAAAAACTTCCAGTCTTAGATAATTATGACATGGGGACGATTTTTGAAGAGTTGATTCGCCGCTTTAATGAAGAGAATAATGAAGAAGCCGGGGAGCACTTTACCCCACGAGATGTAGTTACGCTTATGGCAAATTTGGTTTTTCTTCCCGTTGCAGATAACATAGAGTCAAATACATATCTTATTTATGACGGTGCCTGCGGCACAGGCGGTATGTTGACAGTTGCAGAAAATATTCTTGCAGAATTAGCCAAAAAGCATAATAAAGATGTTTCCATCCATCTCTATGGGCAAGAAATCAATCCTGAAACCTTTGCCATCAGTAAGGCAGATCTTTTATTAAAAGGAGAAGGTGAAGAAGCGGAAAATATGAAATTTGGCTCCACCCTTTCTGCGGATGCGTTTCCATCTCTTGAATTTGACTTTATGCTCTCCAATCCTCCCTATGGCAAGAGTTGGAAGACAGATTTGGAAAGGCTTGGTGGAAAGAGAGATTTTTATGACCCACGTTTTATAATTAGCTATGCCGAGAATCCTGAATTTAGCTTGATAACCAGATCAAGTGATGGACAACTTATGTTTTTAGTGAATAAATTAAGCAAAATGAAGCACAATACACCCTTAGGAAGCCGTATAGCTGAGGTTCATAACGGGTCATCGCTGTTTACCGGTGACGCAGGCCAGGGAGAAAGTAATATTCGGCGATGGATTATTGAGAACGATTGGCTGGAGGCTATTATCGCTTTGCCCGAAAATATGTTCTACAATACAGGTATTGCCACTTATATCTGGGTGCTTACTAATCGCAAAGCAGAGCACCGCAAAGGTAAAATCCAACTTATTGACGCCAGGGGGGTGGTATGATTCTTTACGAAAGAATTTAGGTAAGAAGAATTGTGAATTTGCAGAAGGCCATATCCGGAAAATATGCGATTTATTGCTTTCTTTTAAAGAGACCGAGCAGTCAAAGATATTTCCTAATGAGGCATTTGGGTATTGGAAGATAGTTGTTGAACGGCCGCTTAGATTTAAAGGAATTGACCCAAATAGAGAATATAACGCTAAAGAAATCAAAGAAATGGTTACTAAAGGACTGGCTGATGAAAATGGTGTGCCTGCAATTAAAAAAATCCATAACCCCGGCAAGACTTCCGCTAATCCTTTCTATGGTCTGTTTGAAATTGAAATTGACGGTAAGAAATGTGTGGTTGAGTATGAACCAGATACATCTTTGCGCGATACAGAACAGGTGCCCCTACTTGAAGATGGCGGTATTGAAGCGTTCTTTAAGCGAGAAGTATTACCTTATGTGCCAGATGCCTGGCTTGATAGGTCAAAAACCCAGATTGGCTATGAAATCTCTTTCACCAGGTATTTTTATAAGCCACAGAATCTACGAACGCTGGACGAGATTACCGCGGACATCCGGGCACTGGAGGCCGAGTCTAAAGGATTGCTGGAGCGCATCATCAAGGAGGCAGAATAATGGGTAATAACATGCCGGATAGAAAATCTGATTCAAATATTCAAAAAGCTCGAGCACCTGAATCGTCGGCTATTGTTGGCGATATTCGCCGAATGATCGAAGAAACCCGTTCATCAGTTGCCTTGACTGTTAATGTCAATCTCACTATGCTCTATTGGCGGATTGGAAAACGAATTAATGAAGAGATTCTTAAGGGGGACCGTGCAGAATACGGAAAGAAAATTGTTCTATTACTATCGCAGCGGTTGGCTGAAGAATATGGCAACAATTTTTCTGAAAAGAACTTGCGCAGAATGATGCAGTTTGCCGAAGTTTTCTCGAATGAAGGAATTGTCGTATCACTGATACGACAATTGAGTTGGACCCATTTTCTTGCCCTAATTCCTCTGAAAAAGCCGTTGCAGCGTGAATTTTATGCGGAAATGTGCCGAGTCGAACGGTGGAGCGTCCGTACCCTTCGTAAAAATATCGATTCTATGCTTTATGAGCGCACCGCGATATCCCGCAAGCCAGAAGAATTGGTCAGTAAAGAATTGGCAAAATTACGTAATGAGGGCCACCTGTCACCTAATATGATTCTCAAGGATCCCTATGTTCTTGATTTTCTCGGTGTCAAGGACCGTTATTACGAGAAAGACCTGGAGGACGCCATCCTGCGCGAGATGGAAGCATTCATTTTGGAACTCGGAGCAGGATTCACCTTTCTCGCCCGGCAAAAGCGAATTCAGGTCGACAATGACGATTTCTATATCGACCTACTCTTTTATAACCGCAAGCTTTGCCGACTGGTGGCCGTTGAATTGAAGCTTGACGACTTTAAACCCGCGGACAAGGATCAGATGGAACTCTATCTTCGCTGGCTGGAAAAATACGAAAGTGAACCTAACGAAAATCCGCCACTCGGTATCATTCTGTGTGCCGGAAAAAAGCAGGAACAGATTGAACTGTTAGAACTGGGTAAGTCCGATATCCATGTGGCTGAGTATTGGACCGCACTGCCACCTAAAGAATTGATGCAGAAGAAACTCCACGCCGCGATCCAACACGCCAGGATGCGACTGGATAATCGTATTACCGAAGATATTCCGGGAGATGGGGGTGCTGAATGATGTTGAAAGGCTATCCTGAATATAAGGATTCCGGCCTTGCATGGCTGGGGAATATCCCTAAGCATTGGAAAGTGGGAAGACTCAAGCAAATCTGCCATTTGGCATATGGAGATTCTCTCCCTGATGATGTCCGATTGGCAGGTGAAGTACCTGTCTACGGTTCAAATGGGCAGGTTGGTTTCCATTTATCTGCTAACACACTGTCGCCTTGCATCGTCATCGGTCGGAAAGGTTCGTTTGGAAAGGTAAATTACTCCTTCTGCCCAGTTTTCGCTATCGACACAACTTTCTTTGTGGATAGCCGCTTTACTAAAGCTGATATCCGGTGGCTCTTTTACATCCTGATATGGGCACATCTCGATGCTGTCTCCAAAGATGCAGCAGTCCCAGGGCTCAATCGCGGTGAAGCGTATGCACAACTCATACCCTACTGTCCACAGGCAGAACAGCAACACATTGCTAATTACCTCGATGCGAAGACTCGCCAGATTAATCGCTTCATCCGTAGCAAGCAGCAGTTGATTAATCTCCTCACCGAACAAAAACAGGCAGTTATTAACCAGGCTGTAACTCGAGGTATTGACCCTAATGTCCGGCTTAAACCTTCAGGAATAGATTGGCTTGGGGATATTCCAGAACATTGGATAATGAAACCACTTAAACATTGGGTTAAAATTAATACACGGGTTTTACCAGAATCAACGGATCCAAACTACGAATTTTTATATTTGGATATTAGTGCAGTATCAACTGGATTTTTGGTAAAAGAACCGGAAAAAATGTTATTTGGTAGTTCTCCTTCAAGAGCTAGAAGAATTCTTAGCAAGGGTGATATTATCATCTCAACTGTAAGGACTTATCTAAAAGCGATCTATTTCGTTAAGGAAGATTTGCCAAATTATATCGCATCGACTGGATTTGCTGTTTTGACTCCCAATAAAGAGATATATCCAAAGTTTCTGAGCTATGTTATTCAAAGTAGATCTTTTATTGATAGTGTGACAGCTAATTCTGTTGGTGTCGCATATCCAGCTATTGCAGAAACTAAACTAGCCATGCTTCATCTTGCAATACCTCGAGATTTCATTGAACAACAAGCAATTGTAAAAAAAATAGAAAACGAGATATCGCCACTTGAGAAAGCCATAAATAGAGCATTAAGAGAAATAGACCTCATCCGTGAATACCGCACCCGGCTTATTTCTGATGTAGTAACTGGTAAGATTGATGTGCGAGATATTTCGGTAGAACCAACAGAAGGGCTGGAAGGGTATGAGGAGTTAGATATGCTTGAAGAGGCTGATAAACAGGAAGAAGAAATAAAAGAAATTGAGGAGGATTTGTGAAAGCCAATTAGGAATCTCGCAAAGGCGCAAAGGACGCAAAGGACGCAAAGTAACAAGGATGAGACTTGGATTATTGATCAATTTCAATGTTGAATTAATTAAGGATGGGATTTTACCATGATTGTAAAATAACTTGTAACCTTTGCGAGCTTTACGCCTTTGCGAGAAATATTAGAATAGTGATAATCGGCAAGATTGATGTTAGAGGAGAATAACAAGGATAATGAAAAACTTGCACCACTGGTGCAAGAAATTAGGTGGGCTAAAAATATTGTCATGCTTGAATTTTAAGGAGGTCAAAGATGAAGACATCTGATACCAGTGAAAAGGGGCTTGAAAATTTAATCGTTGAGTCTTTAGTTAATGAATCTGGTTATCAACAAGGAATACCAGAAGATTATGACCGAGAGCATGCCGTTGACCTGACCAAGCTTAAGTCGTTCTTAAAGGCGTCTCAGCCAAATGTTGTTGAATCATTGGGTTTAGACGAAGAAGGTCCAAAGCAGACACAATTTCTCCACCGGCTTCAGGGTGAAATCGCAAGACGCGGAATAATTGATGTTCTCCGTAACGGTATAAAACACGGCCCGGCATCAGTAGATTTATTCTATGGCGCTCCTACCCCCGGCAATAAGAAAGCAGAAGAGCTCTTCAAGATGAACATTTTTAGCGTTACACGCCAGCTTCAATATAGCAGGGATGAAACTCAATTAGCCCTTGATTTAGTAATTTTTATCAACGGTCTACCTCTTGCTACTTTTGAGCTTAAGAATAAGCTTACCAAACAGACCGTTGATGACGCCATACAGCAATACAAGGAAGACCGTAACCCCAAAGAGCTTTTGTTTTATTTTGGAAGGTGTATAGTCCATTTTGCTGTAGATGACCACGAGGTTTATATGTGCACACACCTTAAAGGAAAATCTTCCTGGTTTTTACCATTTAATAAAGGTTACAACGATGGGGCGGGAAATCCTCCTAATCCAAATGGTATTGCTACTGATTATCTATGGCAAGAAATCCTTAATAAAGAGAGCTTAACCGATATCATTGAAAACTACGCTCAGAGAGTGGAAGAAAATGATGAAAAAGGTAGAAAAAAACATAAACAGATATTTCCTCGTTACCACCAACTTGATGTAGTGCGTAAACTCTTATCTGCCGCGAAAGAAGACGATGTAGGCAAGCGGTATCTTATTCAGCACTCAACAGGAAGCGGTAAGAGTAATTCCATAGTCTGGCTTGCCCATCAGTTAATCGGCTTAAAGCACAATGACTCCGAGATATTTAATTCAGTGATTGTTGTTACTGATAGAATCATTCTTGATAGGCAAATCCGCGATACAGTCAAACAATTCACGCAGGTAGCTGCCACAGTCGGGCATGCTGAACGGGCAGGAGACCTGCGTCAGTTCTTAGCTTCTAAAAAGAAGATTATTATTACAACTGTCCAAAAATTCCCCTTTATACTTGATGAAATTGGCAATGAACATCGGGGAAGCAGATTTGCCATCATTATTGATGAGGCACATTCCAGTCAAGGGGGAAGGACATCAGCAAAAATGAATGTTGTCTTATCTGACCATACCATTGATGAAGAAGAGACAATTGAAGATAAAATTAATCAGATTATGGAATCTCGCAAGATGTTAGGCAATGCCAGTTATTTTGCTTTTACTGCAACTCCAAAGAATAAAACCCTTGAAATATTTGGTTATTCTTTTGCAGAAGGAGATAAGGTAAAGCACCGGCCGTTTCATACCTATACAATGAAACAGGCAATCCAAGAAGGTTTTATTATTGATGTGCTTAAACATTATACACCTGTTGAAAGCTATTATAGATTAATAAAGACTGTTGAATACGACCCGGAATTCGATACCCGCAAAGCCAAAAAGAAACTCAGGAGATATGTAGAGTCGCATAGTTATGCGATTAGAGAAAAGGCAGAAATAATGATTGACCATTTTCACGATTCTGTCCTATCCCATCATAAAATTGGTGGTCAGGCAAGGGCGATGGTTGTCACAGGTAGCATTGAGCGGGCATATCAATATTATCAGGCGTTTGTTAGCTACTTACGAGAAAGAAAAAGCCCTTATAAGGCAATAGTGGCATTCTCTGGAGAGCATGAATTTGGAGGCTGTAGGGTTACTGAAACCTCTCTGAATGCATTTCCGAGTAAAGAGATTCCAAAGAGGTTTATTCAAAACCCTTATCGCTTTTTAATAGCTGCTGATAAATTTCAGACCGGCTATGATGAACCGCTCCTTCATACTATGTATGTTGATAAGCAACTGACAGGGATTAAGGCTGTGCAGACTCTTTCTCGGTTAAATCGGGCACACCCGCTTAAATATGATACCTTTACCCTTGATTTTATGAACGATGCCGATACAATTCAAGCGGCCTTCGCAGACTATTATCGGACAACTATCCTCAGCGAAGAAACTGATCCAAATAAATTACACGACCTTAAGGCTGCTCTTGATGCCTGACAGGTCTATAACCCTGCTCAAGTTGAAGATGTTGTAACACTATATTTAAATGGAACAGGCAGGGAACAACTCGACCCTATACTTGATGAGTGCGTGGCTGTATATACATCTGAGTTAGATGAAGATAGCCAGGTTGATTTTAAAGGAAAGGCTAAGGCATTTGTTAGAACTTACAATTTCCTTGCCTGCATATTACCTTATACAAATGCTGAATGGGAAAAACTATCCATATTCCTAAATTTTCTCATACCCAAGCTGCCAGCGCCGATAGAGGATGATTTCTCAAAAGGCATACTTCAAACCGTAGATATGGATAGCTATCGTGTTGAGGTGCAGGCAACTATACAGATTAAACTTCAAGATCAGAATTCTGAAATAGGTCCGGTGCCTACCAGTGGAGGTGGAGGCATAGCAGAACCAGAGATGGATTTACTAAGCAATATTATCAAAACATTTAACGACCAATTTGGCAACCTTGATTGGAAAGATAAGGATAAAATAGTTAAAGAGATTAGTGAGGGAATTCCGGTAAAGGTTTCAGCAGATAAAGCATATCAAAACGCTATTAAGCATTCGGATAAACAGAACGCCCGCATTGAATATGACAAAGCTTTACAGCGAGTAATGACGGCATTGGTATTAGATTATACTGAATTGTTCAAACAGTTTAGCGATAACCCTTCTTTTAAGAGATGGCTTTCAGATTCAGTATTTAATCTGACTTATGCAACAGCAAATAGATAGGAAGAACAAAAAAAACTCATCGAAATCTTTGAAGCAAAAATCAAAGCAGTCAACTGAGATAACAAAAGCCATCACGCAGGCGACAAGATATATTTACGAAGTGGAGCGTGAGGCAAACAGCGTTAAATTCTTGGAGAGAATGGACAATGTCAAAACTATAAAGCCTCGCTGTATTTTGATATTTGGTAGATCAAATAACTGGAATGATGAGCAAAAAGAGGCATATCGCATTTTAAATTCAAGTTATCACAATTTAATGATAATGACTTATGACCATGTATTATTGAGAGCAAAGAGGATTTTAAATATTGACACACCGGAAGATTTGGAACGAAATACAGAGGGAATGGATGATGTGCCGTTTTGAAAATTTCAAGACTATGATAAAGAACCAGAATTGTAGTGCTTGACATCATCTTCTTTAATCCTGACAATCTGCGGTAATCTGCGTCCTATAAAGAGAAAGGTAAGGAAGGTATAGATGCTATACTTATATCTTGATGAAAGTGGAGATTTAGGGTTTGATTTCGTGAATAAGAAACCATCAAAGTATTTCACGATAGCCATTCTTGTGGTAAAAGGATATGAAGAAAACCGATTACTGTTAAAGGCAGTAAAGAAAACTTTAAGTCGAAGATAAGGTATGATTCTGTTTATTTGCCATAAAAAAAAGAGCGTGCCTTGTGAGCTTGTTGCGCTGTGGCTTTTGCCAACCGATGGATGGGAACACCACAGACAACCCACAACGGGCTTACCGCTCAATTAATAATATACTACATTTTGCTTCATTTGTCAAGCACTTTTTTTCAAAGTCAAAGTCGAGTTGTCATTTGCATTACATTTTCTATCAAAAACAGGAGCGATTAACCCAAACCTCCGGAAGAAGCGGTCCAATTATTAGAGGACAAAGAAACCCAAATGGTTAAATACATGATTGGAGAAAAGATATGACTAAAGAACAACTCTATAAACTAATTGCTCAAGGTGAAGGGCAGCGGTTAGAGTTCAAAAAATCTGTGGCTGAATTGAACAGAATCATTCAGACCCTGGCTGCCTTTGCTAATACCAATTCCGATGGCGGATGTGTCCTCATTGGAATAGGGGATAGTGGCAGAGTCAAAGAAGTGATAATTGGCAGAGAAACAGTAAGGCAAATAGCCAATAAAATCGCAGCTCATACTGACCCTGTTCTTTACCCTGAGATTGAAGTGATAAAGGAATCGGGGAATAAAGGTATCATCGTAATCACCATAGATGGAAGTCCTAATAAACCCCATTTAGCCTTTGGCCGGGCATATAAAAGGGTAGGCTCTACCACCACACAAATGACCAGGGATGAATATGAGAGGTTGTTGTTAGTAAAACATGAAAATAAGTTTCAATTCGATTCTCAGGTTTGTGAAGGATCTACCATTGAAGATATTGACGAAGAAAAGATGAAATGGTTTTTGAGAATTGCAAGAGCAAAAAGGGGGGTAACATTAAACGACGAGATCTCTGTGGAGGAATTTCTAATACATCTACAGCTTGTAAGTAAAGCTGGGTTGACTAATGCGGCAGTTATGTTGTTTGGCAAAAGTCCACATCGGTTTTTCTTGCAATCTGAAATTAAATGTATTGCTTTGCCTACTATGGAGTTTATAAAACCCTACACTACTTATCAGGCTCATGGAGGTAATTTATTTGAACAGGCTGATAAAACATTGGCATTTATTCTTGATAATATAAAAAGACCACTATGGATTAAAGCAGGAGAAATGACAGCGAGACACCCTTATGAAATACCTGAAGAAGCAGTACGAGAGGCAGTCGTTAATGCCATCATCCATAGAGATTATATGAGCCCTTCCAAGGTGCAAATCAGAGTATTTCCAAACAGAGTTGAGATATGGAATCCAGGAAAGCTGCCACCTCAACTAAGCGTTGATGATCTAAGGAAACCCCATCCGTCGCTACCGTACAACCCTTTACTTTTCAGACAGTTTTATAGAGCCAGTTATGTTGAAGATGTTGGCGGTGGAACTATCGATATCATTAAGAGTTGCACGGACGCCAACTTACCGGAACCAAAATTTGAACAGAAAATGGGAAGTTTTATTCTTACAATATATCGTTCACCCTTGACAGACGAATATCTTGATAATAAGAAGCTCAGTGAGAGGCAAAAGAATTCGATTAGTCATATTGAGAAGCATGGAAAGATGGGGCGGAAAGAATATGAAGAATTATACAATGTTTCAGGAAGAACTGCTAACAGAGAATTGAATGATTTGTCTAAGAAAGGTCTAATCAAAAAAATAGGTAGTGGCCCAGGCACATACTATGTTTTGGCGAGATATGGCGAGATATGGCGAGATAAATAAAAAATAGAAGAAGCAATGCAATTATTAGAGGACAAAGAAACCCAAATGGTTAAATACATGATTGGAGAAACGCTATGACCAAAGAACAACTCCATAAACTAATTGCCCAGGGAGGAGGGCAATTTTAAAGAGGTAATTTACTATGAGAAAAGAAGAGATAACCACAGGAGTTTATAATGACTTTCTTGGCAGGATTGCTAAGATTCTGGTTGAGGCAAGAACTAAGGTAACAAGAGAGATAAACACGACTCAGGTATTAGCCTATTGGGAGATTGGCAGAGAGATTGTCGAGTTTGAGCAGAAAGGTAAGGCACGGGCGGAATATGGTGGAAAGGTTCTTATCAAGTTATCTGATGATTTAACACAAAAATTTGGCAGGGGTTTCTCTATGGATAATTTGCAGTTAATGAGAAGGTTTTACTCAACATATCCAGATAAATTTCAAATTTACGAGACAGCGTCTCGTAAATCTCTTCAACAGACCTTGTCTGACCAATTTGTACCAATGCTATCCTGGTCATGCTATTGTGAATTGTTAAAAGTAGATGAACCTCTTGCTCGATCTTTTTACGAGCAAGAAGCAATTCAAAGTAACTGGTCAGTAAGAGAATTAAAAAGACAGATTAACTCAATGCTCTTTGAACGACTGGCTCTTAGTAAAGATACCAAAGCAGTAATGGAGATGGCAAAGGAAGGACAGATTATAGAAAAGCCAGAGGATGCAATTAAAGACCCTTATATCCTGGAGTTTCTTAATCTTAAGGAAGAGACATCTTATACAGAAAACCAATTAGAACAAGCGATTATTGATAAACTCCAACATTTCCTTCTGGAGATGGGTAAGGGTTTTAGTTTTGTCGCCCACCAAAAGAGAATAACTATCGCTAATCGGCATTATTATATTGATCTGGTCTTCTATAACCGCTTCTTGCGATGTTTTGTCTTGATAGACTTAAAGAGTGGTGAGCTTGACCACGCTGATATTGGTCAGATGAATTTCTACCTGAACTATTACAAGGAGAATGAGAAGACAGAAGAAGAGAATGACCCCATAGGTCTTGTTCTCTGTGCCAAGAAAGATGATATCTTTGCCAAGTATATCTTAGGCGGATTAAACAACAAGGTCTTTGCTTCCAAGTATAAATTGGCACTACCCTCGGAGAAGGAACTAAGTAGTAAGCTCAAATCAATCCCATTATTAGTGGAGGAACAACATGACCAAAGACCAACTCTATAGGGAGGGAAAAAGAGGGAAGAGGGGACAGGCTACTTTTTAGGAATTGGGAGCAATAGATGAAGGATACCAGATCCGGAAAGCTGAAAGCAGAATTTAGCAATCACCCATCGGATGGTGGGACTTTTTTAGTAGCTTTGTTGAGTTTATTAACTTATCAACCAGCCCCAAAGAACGATTTGAATTCAGCGGAAAAATATCGAGAAGGTTTATCTGTTCTCTTCTGAATACAGAATTTGTATAACTTTTATGGCTTCGCCGAGGAAGAGACAGCCATTGTGGGGAAGCGTCTTAAAGGAGCAAAATAATGGCAAGCAAAAAAGAAACGATACTAAAATCTGATTACCTTCAATTCTTAAAAGAGATAAAGGGAAATTGGGGCACGTTGTTGAATTTATTGATTTATTCATGTCAAAGAGCGCAGGATCATAAGAGATAAAGTTAGCAATTCTCGGTGAATTTTTAGAGACTGAATTTACCTATGTTTAGGAGAGACAGAAAAAATATTTTTCGTAAAGATTTTGAGAGAAAAATAAGGAATAATGGTAAGCGTTCAGGTGGTGTAACAAAAGGAGATGTGGAGATTAAGGAGATAGGGAGATATTATTAAAAAAATTGAAATTAATAGAAACTAATAGAAATTTATGGAAATTTGTTGTTTTCCACAA
>JBFLYA010000021.1 GCA_040757115.1 bacterium
CTTTATAGCACTTATTAATCGAAATTTGACCCAGATATGGTTATGAAATTCCAAATCACAAATTCCAAATTCCAATTAGCAGATATGGTTATGAAATTCCAAATCACAAATTCCAAATTCCAATTAGTGAATTAGTGAATTAAGCGAGTTAGCGAATTAGTAAAATCTAATCTCTAATTCACTAATCTCTAATTCGCTTTTTGGTATGTGGAATTTGGTGCTTGGGATTTGGGATTTTTTACTTATCCACTCTGAGTAAAATTTTGATTAATAACTGCTATAGTAGTTAGTTATTGGTCACTTTTTAGTTTTTTCTCTAAGACAACCGGTAATTTTTCGAGTAAGTCAATTACCTGGTTTAGCGAATCAACTATCTGTTTTAATCGAGAAAAAAGGATAGTTGATAAAGAAAAAGCCCAGATAAAAAATAGTGTCCAGATAGCTAAGATGATATAAAACATATATTGTTCTTCCATAATTCAATTCCTCCTTATTCTTTTATTCCTTAGAATTCTGCAAAATTAGGAAACTGTAGTTTTTAAGCGGGTATTTAAAACCTCTATTTTTATCAATTTCCTCCAAAGAGCAAAATGCACAACTCATTTATAGTTTATAGTGTATAGTTTATGGTTTATAGTTTATAGTCTATAGTCCTTCAACTATAAACTATCAACTATAAACTATCAACTATCTACTACATTTCAGCGTTAAAATACTTAAAGCAAAGATATTACCAATTTGAAATTTGATTTGTAATTTTGCATTTTGATATTTGATATTTGATATTTATTTGTTGTCTCCCCCCAATCCTATTTTGCAGAACCCTATTTTATTCCTGCCTCCTTAAATCCTTTACTTCTTAAAACACAACTATCACACTTCCCACACGGTTTTTTCCCACCCTTGTAGCAAGACCAGGTGAGTTCAAAAGGCACCTTCAGTTTAATTCCCAGTTGGACAATTTCAGCCTTAGATTTGTCAATTAAAGGGGTAAGGATTTTTATCTTTGACCCCTCAACCCCTGTTTTAGTGGCTAATTGGGCTAAATTGTTAAATGTGCTATAATATTCAGGTCTGCAATCTGGATAGCCGCTATAATCTAAGGCATTCGCACCAATAAATATAGTTTTAACACCCATTGTCTCAGCATAGGATAAAGCAAAGGCAAGAAAGATAGTATTGCGTGCCGGGACATAGGTGGATGGGATTTCGGATTTCGGATTTCGGATTTCGAATTTCGAATTAGTCGGAATAGGTATTCTTTTATCAAGCAAGGAACTACCCAACCAGGGTAATTGGAATTTAATGATTTGGTATTCACAGCCTGTAATCACGGCTATTTTCCTGGCACATTGGACTTCTTTGCGGTGTCTTTGCTGGTAGTCAAAGATAAGGCAATGACACTTATATCCTTTATTTTTTGCCCAATAAAGTGTCGTAGTTGAATCCAATCCACCAGAAAGTAAAATAACTGCCTTTTTTGTCTGCATAATATTCCCATTTCGTAAGCGTTTGGGTAATCCTTTACCGCAGAGACGCAGAGAAACAGAGAGGAAAATATCTTTTTTTCGTGTTTCTCGGGACGGTTCCTTTTATCGTTTTTCCTATGATTTTTGTTGGAAATTAGAAATTGGGCTTTTGTCTCTCTCCCTAATTTCCAATTTCTAATTTCAATCCGCAATCTTTCAAACAAAAGTGAACCGTCCCGAAATTTCTGTCTCTGGTGAATAGATTTTAATTTTTTCTCTGCGTCTCTGCGTCTCTGCGGTGAATAGTTTTATTCCCACTCAATCGTTCCTGGTGGTTTAGAGGTAATGTCATAGACAACGCGGTTTATGCCCTTAACCTCATTAACAATTTTAGTCGCAATTTTATTTAGCAGGGAATGAGGTAGTTGTGCCCAATCTGCGGTCATAGCATCTTGCGAGGTGACCGCACGAACTGCAATCACATCCTCATAAGTTCGTTCATCTCCCATCACGCCTACTGTCTTAACCGGTAAAAATACAGCAAAACATTGCCAGAGTTTGTGATATAAATTAGCCTTTTTTATCTCCTGCTCAATTATCCAATCTGCCTCACGAAGGATATTTAATCTTTCCATAGTTATTTCGCCAATGATTCGCACGGCTAATCCTGGTCCTGGAAATGGATGTTGCCAGACAATTTCATCTGGTAAGCCTAATTCTTTAGCCAGAATTCGAACCTCATCCTTAAATAATTCTCTAAACGGCTCAATTAACTTCAGATGCATCTTTTCAGGCAGTCCACCAACATTATGATGTGTTTTAATCGTTGCCGAAGGACCTTTAGTTGAAACACTTTCAATTACATCTGGATAAAGAGTCCCCTGGGCTAAAAAATCCACATCACCTATTTTTTTTGCCTCTTCCTCAAATACCTTGATAAATTCGTTTCCAATAATCTTGCGTTTTAATTCCGGGTTGGTGACATCTTTAAGTTTTGTTAGAAATCTTTCGCTCGCATCGCAATAATCTAAATTGACATGGTAATAATCTCTAAAAGTCTTTATCACTCGTTGGGCTTCATATTTTCTTAGCAAACCATTATTGACAAATATGCAGGTCAATTGATTCCCAATTGCCTTATGAAGCAGAACAGCCACGGTTGATGAATCTACACCACCACTTAAGGCACAGATAATCTTTTTATTTTCTACCTTTTCTTTTATTTCCTTTATTTCATGGTCAATAAATGATTCCATTGTCCAGGTAGGTGCAAGCTGGCAAATTTTAAACAGGAAATTTTTGATTATTTGCATTCCATAGGTCGTATGAACTACTTCCGGGTGAAATTGAAGTCCATAGATATTTCTCTCCTCGTTTGCTATGGCACAGGCAGGTGAATTAGCGGTTTCCCCAATCACCTTGAATCCTTCAGGTAGATGTTCTACTTTATCACCATGGCTCATCCAGACCTGTGAAGATGCAGGAAGTTCTGTAAAAAGAGCGGAAGAACTCATTATCTGTAATTTTGCTTTACCATACTCACGGCTTTTGGCACTTTTAACTTCACCTCCCAGACATTGCACTAACCATTGCATACCATAACAAATGCCTAAGACAGGTAGCCTTAACTGCAAAATTTTTGGCTTTCCAAGAGGTGCATCTTTATCATAAACGCTTGCCGGGCCCCCAGAAAGTATTATCCCTTTAAATTGCTTTAGTTCCTGTGCTGAAATGTTATAAGGCAATATTTTACAATAAATATGTTCTTCTCGCACCCGGCGGGCGATAAGTTGTGTGTATTGTGAGCCAAAATCTAAAATTGCTATCATTATTAATTATTATATCCTTCCCACTTTCTCACTTTTCCTGATTCTGGTATTTGTAACCGTTCAGGCTATATATCAAAAGTGTAAGAAAGGGGATAAGGAGATAAGAGTGATATGGAGATAAGATAATAGAAATAGATTGAAATTTATAGAAATAGGTAGAAATTGATTGTGGAAAACAACAAATTTCCATAAATTTCTATTAGTTTCTATTAATTTCAATTTTTTTAATAATATCTCCCTATCTCCTTAATCTCCACATCTCCTTTTGTTACACCACCTGAACGCTTACTGGTATTTTTTATTTTTATGTTGATAAATAAGCGAGAGATTTTGTTTAAAGGGCATAGTGGTATCAATATGCCCGGCAATTGTTTCAACTTCCTTCCCCTCGACTAAAATTTGAACATATTTGATTTTGGGAAAGTTAATCGTAAGGGTATTAACGATAGAGAATATCGTCTGGATTTCACCACAACTCCCACCAGGGTGTTTTGTGGTTAAGTCGGCTGAAAAATCTACATAAGCCGTATCCTCATAGAGATAGACCGCTCGGACTTGCGTTTCTTCAGGTATGGTGGGAAATAAATCCTTTGATTCTGGTCCTTTTATGAGTTCATTGAGAACTTCTTTAGCCTGTAAAAGTGGGTCGGCTAATCTGGGTATTCGATGTTCTTCTAAAACAAGGGAGTTAGCGTCTTTAGAGGAAAAATATAATTTTACTTTTATCTCTTTAGGCTTGAAGAATGGGATTTGAAACTTAATATCCTCTCTTTGTGTAAAGAAAAATATTATCAATCCTAATAAAATAAGGGGAATAATAATTAAAAAAGAAAGTTTTTTAATCTTCATTTGTTATTCACCTCTAATTTTTTCTCATATAAATCTTTGTATTGAACAATTGCCTCACAAATAGCCTCTGACATTTCATTTTTAAAACTTTCACTTGTTAATCTTTGAGATTCATAAGGATTAGAAATAAAGCCTGTTTCAATAAGAACTGCGGGCATCATTGCATCTTTAATAACCCAGAAAAAGGCACTTTTAATACCACGGTCATCAAGATGTAATTTTTTACAAACGATATTTTGTATTATTCCTGCTAATTCAATACTTTCATCTATAAACTCTTGTTGAGCCAGGCCACCGAGGATAATTTGTGTCAAATCAGTTTCATTTGGGTGTGTTTTTTCTTTTTCAAGCTCAACAACCTTATTTTCTATCGCGGCTATTGCCCTTGCCCTTTCATCAGAAACCGAGGCATTTGGTGAGAGGTAATAAACTTCAAATCCACTTGCCCCTTTTGAATAAGCGGCATTAGCGTGAATACTAATAAATAAATCTGCCTTTTTATAATTTGCAAATCCTGTCCGTTCTCTTAATGGAACAAAATAATCTGCATCCCGGGTGAGGAATATTTTTACATCCGGAAGGTTATCTTTAAGTAATTGGGCTAGTCTTTTTCCTATGTCTAAAACAACATCTTTTTCTAATGCATTTGGTCCAATTGCACCCGGGTCATGCCCTCCATGTCCTGGGTCAATAACAATCGTTTTTATTTTAAATCCTTCGCTTGTGATGGTGGGGGTTAAAGGTGGTGTTTTCGTTCCAATTTGTTGTTCTCTTTTAGGTTCTTCAACCCCAGTTGAAGAAAGTGGGAAATATTCAGCAATGGTAGGTTGATTAGTTAAAGAAACAGGTGGGGTAAAAATTTTATTATCAATGGTTAATTTTTTGTTCTTCTTATCCCAGCTAACGATGACATCAAACGCCTGTGGAAACCTATCTTTGACAAATTTTACCGGAATAAATACCCTTCCTGTAATTATCTCCGCCGGCATATCCATTAGCACCGTTTGGTCATTTATCTGGACTAAGGCACTACCTATATTGAAGGTGATAGAATCTACCCCTTTAGTTAAAGTAATCTTTTTGGCAATAGGATTCCATTGACTTAAGGTTTTAAATACATTCGCTATGTCAGATAAAGAAACAAGTTCTTCTTCATTTTTGACCAGAAATTCTAAAGAAATCCGGCGCTCATGGATATTATCTACGACAGTAATGACTGATGCCGCATTAACCTCTAAAGGGAAAATACTTAAAAGACTGAAAAATATCAGGTAAATCCATAACCTCATTGATATTTTCCTCCCCTGTTAATTTTAACTGGTGATTATTATATCATAATATTTGTTATTTGTCAAATTATTTCGATTGTAAAGTAGTAATTCTCATTATAGCAGAACTTGTGTAAAAAAGTGAAGAGGTGCAAGGGAGTTTATTTTCTACCTTGAACCTTGCTCCTTATTCCTTTGGCTAATCTTTAAAACTTGTGGGACAGGCTAAGTTAATATATCACAAAATTTACCAGTTTGGGACAAAATTTCGTTGACATTTACCTTACCATCATATATACTTAATGATGGCAGAACGGGGTCAGAGGTCAGACCACAAAGGAAACCCTTTGTTCCACTCATCTTTACCCCTCAAAAACCGAATGATGAATTCGCAAAAATTGCCAATAAATACTGGGACGAACTCCAAACTCAATTAACGGAGTTAGAAACGAAACTTGGGACATCTACCAGGATATATCATGAATTGGTCTCTATAGGTGGTGAAGCTTATCGTTACCCACAAGTCGAAATATAGTTAATTGACAATTATCAATTAGACATTATCAATTCACAATTAATATTTGATGTTGACAAAATTAACAAATAATGGTCAATTGTTAATTGTAAATTGTCAATTGTTAATTATTGGGGCTGCATATCTCTGTTATTTCGCAGTATTTCCCCTCAAAAATCTTCCCTCTCAAGATGTGGGTAACGATAAGGTGGTGAAGAGGGGGTTAAAGTCATTGAAGAATTGAGTAAGGGAAGCTGTCAAATTGTCAAGTCCAGGTGAGACAAAGGAGCCCCACTTGAGCTGATCGAAGATAGAGAATTATTATCTGAGTTTATGGATTGGAGTAAATGTCTGATGGTGGAATTGGAGAAGGTATTTGATAAGGTTTATGCATTCTATACAGATGCCCAGCAAAAGAGGAATAAGTATATTGAGAAACAGATAGACGAGACATTAGGAGAAAATGAAGCGGGGATATTATTAATGTAAGAACATCATCAGGTGCAATTCCCACAAGGGGTACAGGTATTTTATGTTACCCCAGCTTCATTAGACGAATTAGACGCTGGATTAGAACACATGTCTATGAAATTTAAAAAGAGAACACGAATGATACGAATTACACAGTACATAGCATTGGAGTAACAGCAGTTGTGCTGTTATGACGCCACAAGTGGCATCAATCCGCTATCATTAAAGGTTGTAAAATTATGAGTCTTGATAAAACTATTTGGAAGGAAGCTATTAGTCAATATAAAGCCTGGAATGAAGCCAAATTTACTGAACAGGTGTTGTCTGCTGGCAAAAAAACATTGTCTGATAAATGGCGAGAATATGAAGAGTTAATGTCTCTATGCTGGAAACTTAAACCAAACCCAGGATTAACCCAGCAACAGCGTGCTATGGAAGAATGGGAAACTTATTATGCCTTTATCCGTCGATTCGAGGAAAAAAGAAAAAGATATGGAAAGGCAACTTCTACCAGTATTACATAAAGCTATCACTTTGTTAGAAGAATACGGTTACCGTTATGCTGTGATTGGAGGTCTTGCTGTTTCTAAATGGGGGTGGACCAGAGCTACTTATGATGTGGATATTAAGGTCTTAGTGACGGATACTGATTATTCATCTGTTCGTGCGATCATTCGTTCTGCTTTTTCAGAACGTGCCCGTCCACATATTCTGGAAAATCCATTGATTGTGGATACGAAAATAGATGAAGTTATTGTTGATTTTTTGCTGGCAGTACCAGGTTATGAGGAAAATATTATCACTCGTGCCATATCTTGCGACATAAATGAGTTAAAGGTTTGGATTTGTTCACCAGAAGATTTGATTATTCAAAAAGCTGTCGCCAGCCGACCACAAGATTGGCAAGATATTGAAGGAATACTCACCGAACAATATGAACATCTCAATATGGATTACATAAATGATTGGCTTAAGGAATTTGCAGAGGTTTTAGAACGGCCAGAGATGTTGAATCAATATCAACATATACAGGAAGTTATATTAAATGTAAGGGGAGAGAAGGAATAATTTTGATGCGAAAATTATTGATAAGTATTTTGTAACTATTCAGCCACTGATTAACACGGATTAGCACGGATAAATACAGAGGGCAGAAGGCAGAGGGCAGAGGGCAGAGAGCAGAGGGTAGAAGGCAGAGAGCAGAGAGCAGAGGACAACAGGAGGAAAAACCTTCAGCCTGATTACGGACGCGATTCACGAATCCTCAGTGTTTCATCTATGTCCATCTGTGGCTGAATAGTTACCAATAAATTTTAATTTTTTTTCTCTGCGTCTCTGTGTTCTGCGGTGAACAGTTACAAAAAGGAAATATTATGCCAAAACGAACAGACATACATAAGATATTAATTATTGGTTCAGGACCGATTATCATTTCACAAGCCTGTGAATTTGACTACTCCGGGACACAGGCCTGTAAGGCTTTAAAAGAGGAAGGTTACAAGGTCATTCTGGTCAATTCAAATCCTGCGACCATTATGACTGACCCGCAAATGGCTGACCAAACCTACATTGAGCCTATTACGCCGGAGGTTGTGGGTAAAATCATAGAGATTGAACGACCTGATGCCATTTTACCAACACTTGGTGGTCAGACAGGACTTAATGTCGCGGTTAAGGTATGCGAGATGGGAATCCTTAAAAAATTCAAGGTAGAGATGATTGGAGCGAATTACCAGGCGATTAAAAAGGCTGAAGATAGAAGTCAATTCAAACAGGCGATGTTAAAAATTGGTCTTGCGGTGCCCAGAAGTGGGTTAGCCTACAATCTGGATGAGGCTAAAAACATCGCCCAGGAAATTGGTTTCCCGATAATTATCCGACCAAGCTTTACCTTAGGTGGGACAGGTGGAGGAATTGCCTACAATATTGAAGAGTTTGAAAAAATAGCCTCAACCGGTCTGGAGGCAAGTATGATTTCAGAGATATTGATTGAAGAATCTGTTCTTGGCTGGAAGGAATATGAGTTAGAGGTGATGCGTGACATCAAAGATAATGTGGTGATTATCTGTTCTATCGAGAATTTTGACCCAATGGGTGTTCATACAGGTGATTCAATCACAGTTGCCCCGGCTCAAACTCTCTCAGATAAAGAATATCAACTGATGCGGGATGCGGCTATTGCTATCATCCGTGAAATTGGCGTAGAGACTGGTGGGTCAAATATTCAATTTGCAGTGAATCCTGATAATGGTAAAATGATGGTGATTGAAATAAATCCCCGTGTTTCAAGGAGTTCTGCATTAGCCTCAAAAGCCACCGGCTTTCCTATTGCTAAGATGGCGGCTAAATTAGCCGTTGGCTATACCTTAGATGAAATCCCAAATGACATTACCAAAAAAACACCAGCCTCTTTTGAACCGACTATTGACTATTGCGTGGTCAAAATCCCAAGATTTACCTTTGAAAAATTCCCGCAGGCAGAGGATGTTTTAACCACTTCGATGAAATCTGTTGGTGAGGCAATGGCTATCGGACGGACATTTAAAGAGGCACTTCAAAAAGGACTGCGGTCTCTGGAAATAGGTAAATTT
Source organism: bacterium (assembly GCA_040757115.1). Taxonomy (NCBI): domain Bacteria; species bacterium. The sequence continues at coordinate 8,992 of JBFLYA010000021.1, forward strand.
GGTCTTGGTGCTGATGGCAAAGATAAACCTCAAGATTTAGCAGAAATTAAGAAAAACCTCATTGTCCCGAATTCAAAAAGGCTATTTTACATTAGATATGCCCTGCAACACAGGATGACTGTAGATGAAATCTATGAATTGAGTAAGATAGATAAATGGTTTTTGGAAAATATCAAGCAGATTGTAGAGATGGAGGGAGAGATTCAAAATTCAAAATTCAAAATTCAAAACATTAAAAAAGCAAAGCAATATGGCTTTTCGGATAAACAGTTAGCACATCTTTTAGATTCAGATGAGGAATCTATTCGGCAGATACGAATGAAAAATGATATAAAAGCTACATTCAAATTAGTTGATACCTGTGCGGCTGAATTTGAGGCTTATACACCCTATTATTACTCTACCTACGAAACCGAAAATGAAATCCGTCTATCTACCAGAGAAAAGGTGATGATACTTGGTGGTGGTCCCAATCGCATTGGACAGGGAATTGAGTTTGATTATTGTTGTTGTCAGGCCTCCTTTGCCTTAAAAGAAGAAGGTTATGAAAGTATTATGGTCAATTGTAATCCTGAAACCGTCTCAACCGACTACGATACATCAGATAAACTTTACTTTGAGCCAATGACGATTGAGGATATTTTAAATATCGTTGAAATGGAAAAACCAAAAGGCGTCATCATTCAACTGGGTGGACAGACACCATTAAATTTAGCCATTCCATTAGAAAAAGCCGGGGTAAAGATTTTAGGGACTTCAACGGATGCGGTTGACCGTGCAGAAGACCGGGGTAGATTCAAGATGCTTCTTGAAAAATTGAATCTTAAACAAACACCAAATGGCATTGCCTTTTCACCAGAAGTGGCAAAAAAAATCGCCCAGGAGATAGGTTATCCGGTGCTTGTTCGTCCTTCTTATGTGCTGGGTGGTCGAGCAATGGAGATTGTCTATGATGAGGCAGAACTAAAAAAATACATCCAGTCTGCGGCTGAAATTTCACCTGAACATCCAATTTTAGTTGATAAATTCCTTGAAGATGCCATTGAGGTTGATGTCGATGCTATCGCAGATGGAGAAACAGTGGTTATTGCGGGGATTATGGAACACATTGAGCATGCAGGCATACACTCAGGGGATTCTGCCTGTGTCCTTCCACCTCATACCCTGCCAAAACCAATTATTGCTGAACTTAAAAAACAAACCTATGCCCTGGCAAAAGAACTTGAAATAATCGGATTGATTAACATTCAATATGCTATTCGAGAAGGTGAAATATATGTTTTAGAGGTTAATCCAAGGGCATCCCGAACAATACCTTTTGTCTCAAAGGCGATAGGTGTCTCTTTAGCTAATTTGGCAACTAAAGTTATAGTTGGAAAAACACTTAAAGAACTTGGATTCACTCAAGAAGTCCTACCAAAACATGTGACAGTTAAAGAAGTGGTCTTCCCATTTGTTCGATTTCCTGGCACAGATACCATTTTGGGTCCAGAGATGAAATCCACTGGTGAAGTAATGGGCATTGACACAGATTTTGGCCTGGCATTTGCCAAATCGCAAATAGCCGCAAATCAACTCTTGCCTCAAAAAGGAAATGTCTTTGTCTCGGTCAAGGATAAGGATAAACCAGTAATCCTGCCTGCGATTAAGAAGCTGGTAGAGTTAGGATTTAACTTAATTGCAACTGAAGGGACACATAACTTCTTTATGCAACATAACTTGCAGATGACTAAAATTGCAAAGGTAGGAGAAGGCAGACCTGATGTGATTGATTTAATGAAAAATCAAGAGGTGCAACTTCTGATAAATACGCCAGGTGGTAAAAAGCCGCGACAGGATGAGATGAAAATGCGCACCAATGCCTATCTTCACAATATTCCAATTATTACTACGGCTCAAGGTGTTTTAGCCGCCGCTGATGGCATTTGTGCACTTATACAGGGTGAATTTGGAGTAAAACCTATTCAGGAATATCACAGCCAGATATTAAATAAAAGTAACCGTTCAGCCACAGAGGCACAGAGAACACAGAGGGAATATATAACTACGAATGAACACAAATACAAAAAAATTTGTAGTACGAGGCTTTAGCCTCGCTTCTGGCAAGCCAAAAGGCGAACCTAAAGATTCGCACTACATTTATGGGATGTCAGAGGTTAATTCGTGTGCATTTGTGGTTAATTTCCTTAATTCTCTGTGAACTCTGTGCCTCTGTGGCTGAACGCTTACGAAGATTTTTTATCAAATTTTATGCTTGACAAATTAGGGATTATTCTGATACAATAGATACCAATGTGGCAAAGATTTTAATCGTTGATGATGATAGCTATATAATTGATGTTGTGAAGGTTGCTCTGGAAATACAAGGATATGAGATTATTGATGCCTTTGATGGTGATGAAGCTTTAGCAAAAACAATACATGAATTTCCTGACCTTATCCTCTTAGACCTTTTGATGCCAAAAATGGATGGTTGGGAGGTATATGAACAACTTAAAGGAGAGACAAAAACAGCTCATATCCCAATAATAATCATAAGTGCCTTATCTGAGGAAACAAGTATGCCAGAGGGAATGGAAGTTGAAGATTATATTGCAAAACCATTTGAAATGAATGATTTATTAAATAGGGTAAAGAAAGTCTTGAGAAAATATGAGCGGGGGTAGCTCAGTTGGTAGAGCAACGGCCTTCCAAGCCGTTGGCCGCGGGTTCGAATCCCGTCCCCCGCTCCAAAAGGAAAAACTGAAGTAATGGAGTGGTAATTTTAGAACCATTACTCCATCTCTCCATCACTTTAGTCATCCTATTGTCGTGTTGAACAAATAACGCACGGAATTTGATTCTGGTAACTGGTGATTGGTAACTGGTAATTAAATACCGTTCGGCTGATCTCAGGACGAAACTATTTAACCAATTACCAGTTACCAATTATCCGTTTGCAGGTTATGAAATCTGATGATACCCCGTGCAAAACTTACTCAACACGACACTATGAGGTGTAAAGTGGCAAAGAAGAAAAAAGACGGTGGTGGAGAAGGAGGAGCGAAGGTTGAAACTGCGGGTGGGTTACGCTGGCTAATTACTTATGCAGATATGATTACACTCCTTCTGGGAGTATTTATTATTTTATGTTCTGGTGGTGCTCCGAGTGAATCGGAAATGCAACAACTTACCACTGCATTTGAAAAGGTATTTAGTATTAGTGAAGGTGGTGGTGGAGAAAAGGTTGTCACAGGAGCAGGTGGTAAAAAGGTATTAGAGGGTAAAAGTGGTGTCCTATCCGCTACAAAAGATTTAATCTCTCCTAAGGCATTAATTACCCGTAAATATACTCAAACCTTTAGTTCTGAAATTAAAAAAGGTAAGATGGCGGTTAAATCGACTAAAGATGCCCTGGTAATTAGATGTTATGAAACATTATTATTTGAGCGAGGGAGTCCCCTAATAAAACCAGAGGCATATCCTACACTTGAGCGGATTGGTCTTTTAATCTCAAGAATTCCTAATAAAATCGCCATTGAAGGACATACGGATGCCTCATTACCAGCACAATTCCCATCTAATTGGGAACTATCAACTGCTCGGGCAACAAATGTCTTACAGCACCTGATAGATTATGCAGAGAAAAGTGGTCTATCTCCAACAGAGATTGAAAATATTCAAAAGAGATTGTCTGTATTTGGCTATGCTCAATTTCACCCGGTAAATGATGACCCTTATGCTAAAGTTAATAACCGCATAGATATTATTATCTATCATCATAAAACAGCGGAAGAATTACTTTTTAAAGAAGAGGAGAGTTAAAAATGGCGAAGAAGAAGAAAGGTGGTGGAGAACATGGTGAAGGACTTGAAACCGCAGGTGGCTTACGGTGGCTAATTACCTATGCGGATATGATTACCTTACTTCTTGGAGTATTTATTATTTTAGTCTCGACATCTCAAATGGAAGGACCTAAATCAGCGGCTTTAGGTGAGGCATTAGAACGAATATTTTCTATATTTAAACGCGAGGGAGGAGATAAAGCTAATGCCCCGCAATCAGGAGGAGATAGTGTTCTTCCCAAACGCACAGCAGAAGAAGGAATCAGGGCAACCGCTGTTATCCGAACAGCAATCATTAAAAAAAGATTAGTCCAGAGTATACCCCAGACCGTTGCTGAGGGAAAAATAGTTACTGAAAAAACTAAAAAAGGATTAGTGGTAAGTTATCATGATTCGTTGTTTTTTGATGTCGGCAGGGCTAATATAAAAGAAGAATCTTATGCCAGTCTGGATAAAATTGCCCGAACCCTTGAGATAATCCCAAATAAAGTCATAATTGAAGGGCATACAGATGCCTCACCAATTTCCACTCAAGAGTTTAAATCTAACTGGGAATTATCAACGGCAAGGGCTAATAATATCTTACATTATTTTATTGAACATGCTAAAAAAAGCGGTTTTGATGAAGAAAAATTAGAGGAATACGAACAAAGATTTGCTATTGCCGGCTATGGTCAATTCCAGCCTATTGATGAAAATCCTTCTTCTCCTCAAAACAGAAGAATCAATATTGTTATCCTGGATAAAAAAACAAAGGAATTTTAAATGGGCTTTACCTTAGGGATTATTGGGCTGCCAAATGTAGGTAAATCTACGGTTTTCAACGCCTTAACCAAACTACATGTCCCCGCAGAAAATTTTCCTTTCTGTACAGTAAGACCAAATGTAGGTATGGTAAGCATAAAAGATAGTCGTCTAAACGAATTGTCGAAATTAATTGATGCGGTGGAAACAATCCCAACAACTATTGAATTTATTGACATCGCGGGTTTGGTTCGTGGAGCAAGTAAAGGAGCAGGACTGGGAAATCAATTTCTATCTCATATTCAGGAAGTAAATGGACTTGCTCAGATTATTCGTGCCTTCATCGACCAGAATGTCTCGCATATTGAGGGAGAAATCTGTCCACAAAAGGATATTAATATCATAAATATCGAACTAATTTTAAAAGACCTGGAGACGATTGAAAAACGGATAAATAAAATAACCCCATATCTTAAAACAAAAGATAAAATCTATAAAGAAGAAATAGCGGTTCTAAATAAACTTAAAACTCACTTAGATTCCGAAAATCCAGTGAGGGGATTGGACCTTGACGAAAAAGAAAAGGAATTTGTCAAAACTTATGGACTACTTACGGCTAAACCGATAATTTATGTGGCAAATATTAATGAAAATACACCTGACGAGTTAATTGGTCAGGTTAAACTCAAGGGATTAAAAGAGGGATTAGAGGTAATTATCTTAAATGCTAAATTGGAAGTAGAATTATTAGAAGATTTCGATGAAGATGAGGCACAAAGATTTAGAGAAGAACTCGGCATTCAAGAATCTGGCTTACAAAAATTAGCCCAATCAGGATATAAGGCACTTAATCTCATCACCTTTTTTACGGTGGCAAATAGAAAACTTCGAGCCTGGACGATTGAGAAAAATACATTAGCCTCAAAAGCCGCCGGGAAAATACATACGGATATGGAAAAAGGATTTATATGTGCTGAGGTTATTCCATATCAAAAATTGAAAGAAATAGGTTCGTGGACAAAGGCAAAAGAAATGGGCGAGATTAAGCACGAAGGCAGAGAATATTGTGTTTGTGATGGAGATGTTATTACTTTTAAATTTAATCCTTAAAATTTTATTGACACAATATTGATTTTTTGATATACTTATTTTGGAGGAAATGATGACAATATTAGAGTGGATTAACTCAGTTCAGGGAGTAATTACTATTCTCGGAAGTATTCTCGGAGGAATAATTACTCTAATAGGAACCATTATTGGTGGTATATTATGGTTACAAAGAAAGTTTGCGGCAATTGATGCAAGGTTCGAGGCAATTGATGCAAGATTTGCGGCAATTGATGCAAGGTTCGAGGCAGTTGATGCAAGATTTGAAATAATTGAAAGAAAACTTGCGACAATTGATGCAAGATTAGCGGCAATTGATGAAAGGTTTGCGACAATTGATGCAAGATTAGCGGCAATTGATGAAAGGTTTGCGACAATTGATGCAAGATTAGCGGCAATTGATGAAAGGTTTGCGACAATTGATGCAAGATTAGCGGCAATTGATGAAAGGTTTGCGACAATTGATGCAAGATTAGCGAAAGTTGATGCAAGGTTTGCAACAACTGATGAAAAATTTGAGAAGTTAGTTAACGCAATGAGGATAATGGCTGAAAATATAAGTGAGAATACGAGAGTTCTAAAAATGGTGGATGAAAATATAATTACAGTCCTGGCTCGGGCACATCTTATTTTACCGGAGGAACAAATTACACTTTATAAAAGTTTTAGTGATAGTCATATAAATACATTTGAAAATACAGTAAAATGGCTAACAGGAAAAGCTAATCCTTTCAGCAAAGAAGAAGTTGCAAGATTAGTAAAATATAAAGATATGGCTACGGGGGGAAAAATATTTTCGCTTGAAGAAGCCAAAGATTTCCATGAACTCGCTCATAAGCTGGACCGTGAACCAGGTGCCCCAGGCGAAGGGGTGGGATTTTTATTAGCCTTAACGGCTTATATCTTTGGAGTAAGTCTGGGCATTGAAGATGATAAAAAAAAGGAGGTGAGGGATAAAAATTGAGATGTTATGAATGTATGTTAATTGTTAACCCACAAGTAAAAGAAGAAGAGGTCGAAAAGTTAATCAAAAAGGTAGAAAAAATAGTCGAAAAACATAGTGGAGAAATTAAAAAGGTAACAAAACTGGGGTTAAAAAAATTAGCAAATCCCATTAAACATAAAAGGGAAGGGATTTATTACCTGCTAAATTTAGAAATTGACCCTGTCTCAATTAAAGAATATGAAAATATTCTGAAACTCTCTAATATTGTTTTAAGATTTCTTACCCAAACATCAACTGCACCAGTAGTTGAAACACAACCAGTAAAGGAAGAACTAATAAAGGAGGAAGCATAGTCGTGGCAAATTATAATCGTGTGATAATAGCCGGTAATTTAACCCGTGATCCAGAATTGAGATATATTCCAAGTGGTCAACCTGTAGCAAATTTTACAGTTGCGATTAATAGGAGTTATATAACTCAAGCAGGAGAGCGACGGGAAGAAACAAGTTTTATACCAGTGGTAGTCTGGAGAAAGCAAGCGGAAACTTGCAATCAGTATTTAAGTAAAGGGAGTCCTGTTTTAGTCGAAGGCAGACTTCAACAACGCTCATGGGAAACTCAAGAGGGACAAAAAAGAAGCATCATCGAAGTAGTGGCAGATAGAGTAGTTTTCTTAGGAGGAGCTAAACCTCCGGTGGAAGAAGTAGAAGAAGGAGTATCTGAATCTCAAAACAATAGAACTCCAGAAGATAAAAATGAGGATGTGCCTTTTTAAAGGAGGAAAAAAATTAATAGATTATGTTAAAAAAAACACAGACAAAAAAAACAACTAATTGGGCCGATCCAAAACGAAGGAGAAAATGTTATTTTTGTGTGGATAAAAAGAAAGAAATTGACTATAAAGATATGGATGGTTTAAGAAGATACATATCTGAAAGAGGAAAGATTTTGAATAGACGAATTACCAAAAATTGTGCAAAACACCAGCGTTTGGTAACCAGAGCCATTAAACAAGCAAGAAATCTGGCGATTTTACCATACACTGTAGAATAGATTTATCCTTTTATAACGGGTAAACAGTATCACAAGCATCGTACCTGTTTAGCGTGGTCAGAGAACACAAATGAATGGTAGTGACTTAGTGCGAACCCACTTCAAACACAATAAGTTGTGTAATACAAAATCAAAAATTAAATATTAAAATGCAAAATGACATATCAAATATCAAAAATCTTGACTTCGTGTTTAATTTAGTGTCTGACAAGTATTTGTGCATTTTGCTTTGTCCTTTTGCTTTGGACATTTTGATATGCGCATTAAATTCCTTGTGGAATATTTCGCACCGGTATCCTATTGTTTAACAAAGAGTTAAGTCTCAAATCAACGCAATTTGGAACACGCTAAACACCTACAAGCATCTTGCTTGTGATTATTTTATTTCTCAATCTGGAAGATTGAACTACCTGTTACTACTCTCCGTGCTAATCAAATTATCAGTGACAGAATAATAGTTAACCAATTACCATTTAACCAATTACCAGTTACCAATTACCAATTACCAGTTACCAATTACCAGTTACCAGTTACCAATTACCAGAATTAAGGATATAGATAATGGAAGTAATATTAAAAACCGATATTACAGGAGTGGGGAAAAAAGGTGAGATTAAAAATGTGGCTGAAGGATATGCGAGGAATTTTTTAATCCCAAAAGGATTAGGGGTGCCAGCTACAAAGAGTAATTTAGAAAAGCTCAATGAGGAGAAAAAAAGAATAGCAGTTTTCGCCCAGCGCGAAAAACAAACAGCCATAGAATTTAGTCAAAACCTTAAAAACACTACCATAACTATTACGAGAAAAGCAGGTGAGGGAAATAAAATTTTTGGCTCGGTAACTAAAGAAGACATTGTTGAAGCAGTGGCTAAAAAAGGTTTTGTAATGGATAAAAAGATGGTTGATATTCCGCAACCAATAAAACTTTTAGGCGTCTATACAATTCCAATTAAACTCCATAAAGAAGTCGAAACAGAAATAAGTCTTAGAGTAGTCCGAGAAAAAGGAGGTGAATAATAAGGTTTCACGAAATTGGTGATTGACACCGACATCCGAAATAGAAAAAAAGCCACCTGTGCGATTAGACTAATTCATCGCAGAGACACAAAGGAAAAATAAATGTAAAATGTAAAATAGGAAATGAAAAATGGGAAATTTTACTACTTCGCAAGACTCATTACCTTTCAGTTACACATTTTCATTTTACATTTCTCATTTTACATTATCCATTTTACATTTAACCGCACAGGTTGAAAAAAAGGGAGGGGATACAAATGAGTTTGCCAGAAGCAATTGCAGAAAAGATTCAACCACAATCAATCGAAGCTGAAGTATCCGTTATCGGTGCAATGTTAATGGATAAAGATGCAATTTGTAAAGCGGTTGAGGTCTTAAGTGAAGATGCTTTTTATAAAACTACGCATCGTAAAATATATAGTGCTATTTTAGATTTATTTGAAAGAAATGAACCAGTAGATTTAGTTACTTTAACTAATGAATTAAAGAGAAAAGGTGAGTTGGGTAATGTTGGTGGTCCACTATACCTGACCACTATCTTAAATAGTGTTCCGACAGCGGCTAATGTCGAATATTATATTCGAATTGTCAATGAAAAAGCCGTAATAAGAGGACTTATCTCCGCGGCAACTGAGATTGTCTCTATGGCATATCAACAAACCGAAGATGTTTCACAAATGTTGGATAATGCCGAACAATTGATCTTTAACATCGTCCAGCGTAAAATAAGCCGTGATTTTGTTCATATTGGCGAAATGTTACATGATAGTTTTGAGATGATTGAAAATCTCTACGCAAAAAAGACTTATGTAACAGGCATACCAACTGGTTTTGTGGATTTAGATATTCTTACATCAGGATTTCATCCCTCAGATTTAATTATTATTGCTGGAAGACCATCTATGGGGAAATCAAGTCTGGCGTTGAATATTGCTCAGTATGCCAGTACTCGCGAAAAGATTCCAGTTGGAATATTCAGTTTAGAGATGAGCAAAGAACAATTAGTTCAACGAACTTTATGTTCAGAGGCAAGAGTAGATGCCCAGAAGCTAAAAACAGGTTATTTAGGAGAGGCTGATTGGCCCAAACTTACGACCGCGGCGGGAATATTAGCCGACGCACCGCTTTACATCGATGATACCCCAGCTATCCCAATATTAGAAATAAGGGCTAAGGCACGAAGACTTAAAGCAAAATATAACATCGGCTTAATTTTAGTCGATTATTTACAACTTGTTCAAGGCAGGATGCAGATTGATAATCGCCAACAGGAAATATCCGAAATATCTCGCTCTCTGAAATCTTTAGCCAGAGAATTAAATATCCCGATAATAGCCTTATCTCAACTTTCACGAGAGGTAGAAAAACGAGGTGATAGAAAACCACAATTATCTGATTTACGCGAATCAGGGGCGATTGAACAGGATGCAGATGTGGTAGCATTTGTCTATCGCGAAGAATACTACAAACCTACTCCTGAAAATGAAGGGATAGCAGAAGTAATCATTGGGAAACAACGCAATGGTCCTATTGGAACGGTAAAATTAGCCTTTATAAAAAAATATACTCGATTTGAAAACCTCGCAAAGGTAGAAGAATGAAAAAAAGAATCTACTGTTTCCTTGAGGAAATTGGTGGAATGAGTCTTCTCTTGCCACAAATTATCATTCAAATATTTAAACCACCATTTAGACCTAAATATATCATACACCAATTAGTTGAAATTGGGGTAAATACCTTACCCATAGTTAGTCTTATGTCATTATTTGTTGGAATGGTTTTAGCTTACCTGGCATATCTTCAGTTTAAATTAGTTGAATTTGAAATGTATACCGGCAGTTTAGTTGGTGCGTCTATGGTTATGGAATTAGGGCCGGTATTAACCGCGATTATCGTTGCAGGAAGAATTGGCGCCGCTACTGCCGCTGAAATAGGCAGTATGAAAGTAACCGAGCAAATTGATGCACTCTATACCCTGGCAGTTAATCCAATTAAATACTTAGCGGCACCCAGATTTTTAGCCGCGATTATTATGCTCCCATTACTAACTATATTTGCTGATATTATTGGGATGTTTGGTGGATATATGATTGGCGTGTGGCAGTTTGGAATCCAACATTCCGTTTATATTAACAAAACACTTGACTTTTTAGCCCCAGATGATATAATATGTGGGTTGATAAAAACTATGTTCTTTGGAGCAATGATTGTTCTTGTCAGTTGTTACAAAGGCTTTACGACCTATGGTGGGGCGGAAGGGGTTGGAAAGGCAACGACTTCCGCCGTCGTTATCTCAATCGTGCTTATCTTAGTGATGGATTATTTCTTAACCATTGTGCTTTTTTAATTACATCCAACTACAAATATCAAAAGTGGAGAGGTAAGGATGATTCTTATTACTGATTTATGGAAGAACTTTGGGGAAACTCAAGTTTTAAAAGGTGTTAATATCCAGATAAATAAAGGTGAAGTCATTGTCATTATTGGCAGAAGTGGCTGTGGAAAAAGTGTTCTCTTAAAACATATCATCGGTATTCTAAAACCTGATAAAGGTAAAATAGAAATTTTTGGTAAAGATATTGCGAAAGTTAAGGAAAATGAATTAAATCAAATCAGGAGAAAGTTTGGCATGCTTTTTCAAGGTGCGGCATTGTTTGACTCGCTAACCGTGCGGGAAAATGTGGGCTTTTTCTTAGATGAACATACTAAATTAAATAATGCGACTATCTCAAAGATAGTTTCTGAAAAACTAAAACTTGTAGGTCTGTCTGGGGTAGAAAATTTAATGCCTTGCGATTTAAGTGGTGGTATGAAAAAAAGGGTTGGATTAGCCAGAGCGATTGCCGCAGACCCTGAAATTATCCTCTATGATGAACCAACAACAGGTATTGACCCAATTATGGCAACGGCAATAAATGGATTAATTAAAGACCTTCAGGCAAAACTATCATTAACTTCTATTGTTGTTACCCATGATATGACTTCCGCATATCAAATTGCGGATAGGATTGCAATGTTAGAAGATGGAAAGATTATTGAAGATGGAACACCTGAAGAAATAAGAAATACCAAAAAACCTGTTGTTAAACAATTCATTACAGGAGGAAAACCAATAAATGGAGTATTGGAGTGAAGATAAATGAAAATAAGTCCTGAATTAAAAGTTGGAATTATGGTCACTGTCGCATTAACTATTTTAGGCATATTAATTATCGTTGCCAGTGGACCATATTTTTTCTACAAAGGATACTTAATACGCGTCCATTTTGACTATGTTAGTGGTTTAGATGCGGGTGCACCAGTAAGATTAGCCGGGATGGAAGTTGGTGAAGTAAAAGACCTTAAATTAGTTAATGAGAAGATTGAAGTAACATTAAAATTAAACCACACGGCTCAAATTAGAAGTGATTCGCAGGTTACAATAAATTCCCTCGGTATTGTTGGAGAAAAATATGTGGAAATTACTCGGGGAACACCTCAAGGTAAAATTCTTAAATCAGAAAGTGTAATTCAGGGAATAAATCCGGTGAATGTAGAAGAAATGCTTAATAGAACAGAGGCTGTCGTTTATAAATCAGAGAAAATAATTGCTTTTCTGGATAAAATGTTAGGCGGAGAAGAACTCTGGGTAGAACTTGATAAAATCATTAAAAATATCTCTATTTTTACCATTACCCTGAATGAATTAGTAGTTGAAAATAAAGATGAATTAAATTCAACGATTAAAGACCTCCACGCAATCTGTGCCTCATTAAAAAAGATAATTAAAGAAAATAGTGAGGATGTTAAAATAACTACCGAGAAACTTAAGCAAACCACAATTCAATTAAATAAAACCGTCGAGAATATAAACAATACTGTGCTTGGAACAAAAAAGGATATAACTAATACATTTACAGAATTAAGTCAAACCATAGTTTCTCTCCAGAATATACTTGAAAAAGTAGAAAAAGGAGAAGGTAGTCTGGGTAAATTATTAGCTGATGAAGAAATCGCTAATCGTCTCACAAACGCCTCTAAAAACATAGAAGAACTAACATTGGATTTAAAAAAACATCCATGGAAATTATTACAAAAAGGGGGGACGACTAAATGAAAAAGATAATCTTTGGGCAACGGCTCATTTTCGCTCTTTTTTCCGTGATTCCTCTGGTAACACTAATAAATACTTCTGTGGCAAATGCCTATGTGCAAATCTCAGATTTTTGTGGAAACTATAATATTAATATTAATGGATTAAAAGGAACTTTGCAATTAATCCTGTGCTTGGAGGAAAAGGATTACAATCTTCAAGGCACATATACTAATGATAGTGAACAAATCTTTCAAGTCAAAGGGTTCACAGGACATCTTAATCAGAGTATTCCATTGCATAAAATTACTTTCTATATTGATTTTCCACAAAATAGGCAAATGTTTGAAGGATATTTAATGTGTGAGAGCAGGGATGCTATTGCTGGATATACGATTGAGAAGAAAGTCCCTGTAGGATTCTATGCAATTAAAATGCCAAAATATCAAATGCCAGAAGAAAAACAGCAGAAAAAATCATTTCTGCAAAAACCAATAAAAGATAAACTTTCAGACTTAAAATATATCTTAAAGGATATACGATATGCAATCCTAATCTATAATGGTCAACATCATCGTCAGGCTAAATTAGGATTTATATGGGATGAAAGGACACAAAAGCAAATTGCATATACTGATGGTAAAGATGTAATGACACAACTACTCCAACGCACCGATAAAAATGGCTTAACTAATACTACTGAGGCACAATTTGGCCCATATTTCCATGAGTTTCGCATAAATCCATTTACTTTAGGAAACACGATTCACATCGTTGATTCACCTCTACCAATTAAAGAAATCATTACCTCAGCTGAAAACTATGATTGGATTTTTAATGTCCGCACTTCTGAATTTAGAGCAGGCGGAGAGGTAGTTTTACCTGATGATATTTCCGAACACTCTTTACAGGATTTTTAAAAATGGGGTAATTGTTCACCGCCCAGACGCAGAGAAACAGAGAAGACATAGAAATAAAGTAACTATTCAGCCACTGATTAACACGGATTAGCACGGATAAAAAAATAAAATCAGTGTTTCATCTGTGTCCATCTGTGGCTGAATAGTTACCAATAGATTTTAATTTTTTCTCTGCGTCTCTGCGGTAAAAGATTACCTGAACGGTTACAAAATGGGTGAGATTAAATTACCAAAGCCAGTAAAATTAATCGTGGGAATGATTTCCGGGGATAATAAATTATTTGAATTGGCACAACAAAAATTAATGGAACGGTTTGGTGAAGTTGATTTTTTTAGTCAGATTTTACCATTTGACTCTACAAATTATTATTGTCAGGAAATGGGAATAAGTCTAAAGAGGAAATTTATTAGTTTTGCCATCTTAATTGACCCCGGTCAACTTCCAGACATTAAAATTTTTACTAATTTAACTGAAAAAGAATTTAGTTTTGATTCAAAACGAAGGATTAATCTTGACCCCGGCTACATTTCCCTGTCAAAACTGGTGTTAGCGACAACTAAAGATTATCAACATCGTATTTACCTGCGTGATGGGATTTATGGTGAGGTAACATTACGATTCAAATCAAAAGGATTTCAAAACTGGGAATGGACATATCCGGATTATAGAACTGAGACTTACCAAAGGATATTTTTGGAGATACGGAAATTGTATGTTGAACAATTGAAAAGTAGGTAACCGTTCAGGTAGTCTGGTATCTGGGTGTCTAAGTGTCTGGGTTACATAGACTACCAGACACATAGACACCCTTTACGCAAAATTGTAGGATTTGTTACTATCCTGATTTCCTGGATGTTAACTGATTGCTGATACCTGATGGCTGAACGCTTACAAAAGTAGTTAGCGATGAGGAATATTCCTTTCAGGAGATATGGAAAATGTTATATGGTATCATCTTAGCCGGTGGGTATGGTGAACGATTTTGGCCAAAAAGTCAACCTGATACCCCAAAACAATTATTATCAATTACCAGTAAAAAAACATTATTAGAAGAAACACTGGATAGAATCGCAGATTTAATTCCTCGCGAGAGAATATTAATTGTAACAAATAGGACTATCGGAGATAAAATTTTATCGGCAACCCCTGCCCTGACGATGAATAACATTATCGCAGAACCAATGCGTAAAAATACTGCTCCAGCAATTGCATTAGCCACTTTATATCTAAAAAATAAAGATAAAGAGGCGGTGATGGCGGTCTTACCCGCAGACCATTTTATTCCGGATAAAGAAAGATTCTTAAAAATTCTGTCCATTGCTTATGAAGTGGCTAAAGAGAAAAAAGACCTTGTAACCTTTGGAATTAAACCAACAAGACCTGAAACCGGATACGGCTATATAGAAGTGGGAAAAAAAGTAGCCACACAAAATGGCATCTCGACTTATGAGGTCATCTCATTTAGAGAAAAACCTGACCTAAATACAGCAAAAGAATTCCTTGCAAAAGGAAATTACCTGTGGAACAGTGGAATGTTTATCTGGCATATCCAAACAATCCTTGATGCCTTTTCTAACCTTATGCCAGACTTATACTCAAAATTAATGAAAGTTGAAAATGACCTGAAAGTAGAAGAATTTTATCAAGGGGTAGAAAATATCTCCATAGATTTTGGAATAATGGAAAAGGCTAAAAATATCTTGATGATTGAAGGAGATTTTATCTGGGACGATGTGGGTTCCTGGAGGGCATTAGAAAGGATATATTCTCAAGATGAGAATAAAAATGTAATTTTAGGCAATCACATCGGAATTGATACTCAAAATTGTATTGTTATGGCTGAGGAAAAATTAGTCGCTACAATTGGAATCTCTGATTTAATTGTAGTCAGCACAAAAGAAGCAACCTTTATCTGTCCAAAACAAAGGGCAGAAGAAGTAAAAAAAATAGTCGAGAAATTAAAAAATGGAGGTAAATTATGTCAGAAAGATGTTTAATTACGGGTATCACAGGATTTGCAGGGAGTTATTTAGCTGATTTCTTGCTTGAAAAAGGAAATGTCGAAATTTATGGGATTAAAAGATGGCGTAGTCGAATGGAAACCATTGAGCATATTAAAGATAAAATAACACTAATCGAATGTGATTTAAGAGATGCAACATCAGTTCTCAATTGTATTGAAGAAATGCAACCTGATAAAATCTTCCATTTAGCCGCTCAAAGTTTTGTTCCTACTTCATGGCTGGCACCTACTGAAACCTTAATGACTAATATCTTAAGCACTTTAAATATATTTGAGGCGGTGCGTAAAGCTCATTTAACTCATACAAGAATTCAAATTGCCGGCTCTTCTGAAGAATATGGAATGGTTTATGAGGATGAAGTCCCTATCAAAGAAACTAATCCTCTAAGACCTTTAAGCCCTTATGGTGTCAGTAAAGTAGCTCATGATTTATTAGGATACCAATATTATATGAGTTATAATCTCTATATTGTAAGAACAAGGGGATTTAATCATAGTGGTCCTCGAAGAGGTGAGGTATTTGTAGAAGCAGATTTTGCTAAACAAATTGCTGAGATAGAGAAGGGATTAAAAGAACCAATTATATATGTAGGAAATCTTGAGGCAAAAAGAGATTTTACGGATGTGCGGGATATGGCTAAGGGATATTGGTTATCACTTGAGAAATGTGACCCCGGCGATGTCTATAATATCTGCTCTGGAAAGGCGTATGGCATAGAAGAGGTTTTAGATATGTTACTTTCTCTTTCTACGGTAAAAGTGGAAGTAAAACAAGATCCCTCGCGAATGCGTCCTTCTGATGTTCCGATATTATTAGGAGATTTCACTAAATTTAGAGAAAAGACCGGTTGGCAACCAACTATCCCTTTTGAAAAAACACTTAAAGATATATTAAACTACTGGCGTGAATATTATCAGGTTTAGTAATAAAATATTAACGGCTCCAGCATAAAAGAAGTTTTTGCGAAACAAAAAAGGAGTAACCGTTCAGGTAGTCTTTTACCGCAGAGACGCAGAGAAACAGAGAAGACATAGAAATAAAGTAACTATAGCAGTTATTAGTCAAAACTTTACTCAGAGTGAATAAGTAAAAAAATCCCAAATCCCAAGCACCAAATCTCAAATAAGCACCAAATTCCACATACCAAAAAGCGAATTAGAGATTAGTGAATTAGAGATTAGATTTTACTAATTCGCTTAATTCACTAAATGGAATTTGGAATTTGTGATTTGGAATTTCATAGCCATATCTATGTCAAATTTCGATTAATAAGTGCTATATTCAGCCACTGATTAGCACGGATAGAAAAATAAAATCAGTGTTTCATCTGTGTCCATCTCTGGCTGAATAGTTACCAATAGATTTTAATTTTTTTCTCTGCCTCTGTTATGTAAAGTGTCAAGCTTTTTTTATTTTTTTATTTAAGAAAAAAGTCTACGACTTATCTCTACAACTTTCTTTGCTTTCTCTTTTTAGCCTGTCGAGGTTGTCGGGGCACCCGCTTGCGGGTCGTCCTCGAGCAGGGGTTTTCTCTAAAGCAGAGGCAAAGGGGTTAGATGATTGACAACTTCTTTTATTAACCCCTTTGGAGAAAAGAGAAAACCTAAATAAAAGTCCTTAAAGATATATCTGTTGCAGTGAACAGTCGCGAAAAATGAATCTTGTACCTCCTTTTGTTCTTTGATAGATATAAAAGGTAACCGTAACTTTCTATTATACGTGGCAACCTGAGTTTTTATAAAACAGCAGGTTCACACTCATTGATTCTTTCGTTTTGATTTTTTTGAGTCTCTTTCTGTGCTCGAGTATTACTCTTTCACGGACCGAGGCGTCTCAAAAAAATACGTTACCAATTACAATTGATACCTTATCAAAGACCACTATTTAAAAATGTGGAATATACTTTCTTTCTTCTTTTAAGATACGATAGATAATCGCAGTTAATTTACGAGCAACAGCAGTAATGGCTTTCTTTTTAGCAATCTCTGAATGATGTCTGTTTTTGATTCGGCAATAAAACTGATAGAGTCTGATGTCTTTTCGAATGGCAACCCAGGCTGCTTCTATAAGTAGAAACCGTAATACCTTGTCGCCTAAATGAGTAATAGAGCCTCTATTAACATCATCACCAGTAGAGTTTTCTCTTGGCACAAGACCAACAAAGGAGGCTAATTCTCGTGGGTCTTTTAAGTTCTTGGGATCACCTATGTTACCGAGTAAAGTAACTGCCACAACAAATCCTATTCCAGGAATTGATTGCAAAAAACTGAGGTAATTCTTAATGTTTTCATGGCTGTTACAAAAACTTCTTAGAACACGGTGAATGGTTAATAGTTGTTTTCGGGCATAGAAAAGGTCATCTATCAACATATCTAAACAATCTCGAATAGCTGGCTGACAAGGAATCTTTTTGATTTCATTGATGTGGTTACAAGACCATTTTTGATAAGGGTCTTTGATATAACCATCCAGATGAGCAAACAAAAGTAAAGCTTTGATGCGTTGTTGAGTAACCTTACGCAAAGAAGCATAGTTCTGGCGAATTTTAACTAAATGACGAAGTTCTCGCCATTCATCTTGAGGTACTCTTATAGATTTTAAACTCCCAGCTTTAAGTAGCGCCGTTAGTTTTACTGAATCTATACGGTTAGTCTTTACTCGTTCATTCGGTGCTTTAGGGATAGATAGTGGTGGCACAACCAGACAAGGAATATTTTTCTGTGTCAGATAGTCATAAAGATGATATCCTGTAGGACCTGCTTCGTAAGCACAGATAATCTGTTTGTTAGAGTAGTTGTTTTGCAGGTAATTATAAAAATATTGTGGTTGTGCTGGTATTGTTTTTGTCCGTTTCATAATATTGTGGTCCTGAATGGTAAAAGAAAAACTCTTTTTATCCACATCTAGCCCAATGAATAGTTCATAATCTTTCGGTAAATATGTTGTTTGTGTCATAAGTTTGTCCTCCTTATTTTAGTCAGTTAATACTTTTTGTATAGTATACCACAAAATCTTTCGCAGGTCAAACTTGACACTTTATCATATCATCTCTGCGGTGAACAGTTACTGCTTTTTGCATTTTGCTCTTTGGAGAAAATTGATAAAAATAGAGGTTTTAAATACCCGTTTAAAAACTACAGTTTCCTGGTTTTGCAGAACCCTAAGACACATCCACCAGAGGAGGATACAAATTTGAATTTAAGTAATCTAAAACAACTATTTTATTACTTTCCCTTACGCTGGTTGGCAACTTTATTGCCAATTTCATTAATTGGTGTTCTTGGGACTCTGTGTGCCTATATTGAGATTTTGACGATTCGTCCTGGCACTAAAAAAAGGCTTTTTGTGAACCTGATGACTGCCTTAGGTTTGGAGAATGATAGCCAAAAATGTGCTACCTTATGTTTCAATGTCATCCGCCATTACATTTGGAATATTCTGGAATTTACCTTGGCTCATCGTTTATGGAAAGGAAGGAAAACAAATTTTATCCAGCTGGTTGGTTTTGAACATATCACCCAATCTCTACGACAGGGTAGAGGAGTTGTTCTTGTTGGGGGACATTTAGCCACATTTGAATTCCACACAACGGCAGTTGCCTGGCAGGGATATTCTTCGGCACAGGTGGAACCCAGAGAAACGCAGTTAGACAATATCCCATCTGGTATTCCACGAATTATCCAGATATATCGGCGTCGTCACCAGACTCGATATTTGCAATATGAAACAATATATACGGGAATGGGATTTCGCCAGGCATTAAAATTTTTGAAACAAGGTAGGGTAGTTGGAATTGCTATTGATTATCCGGTGGTAACTCATTCGGTTATCTGCCGATTTCTTGGTCAAGAACGCAAGGTGCCACTCGGACCTGCCTATCTGGCAATGAAAACGGATGCAGATATTGTCATTGCTCACCTGGAAAGGATAACTTTTGGCAAGAATCGATTAACATTTATCCCTGTGCCAGTCATCAAAACAGAAGACTTTATAGCCGATATCTCTTCCCTATCTCTTCAATTAGCACAGACTTACGAACAGTTCATCCTTAAACATCCTGAACAATGGGCATGGCAAATGTGGTTACAAAATCAATGAGAATGCGTAAATGAAGAATAACAACCTTCTTTTAACAAAATGATTGACAAGGACTTTGGGTAATGATATAATTAAATTATGTTCACTGGAATTATAGAAGAGATAGGGATAATTAAACAAAAATCTAATAATTTCTTGGTTATTCAAGCTAAAAAGGTATTAGAGGATTTAAAACAAGGAGATAGTATCAGCGTCAATGGTGTTTGCTTAACTACAATTGAATTTACTAAAGATACCTTTAAGGTTAATATGATGCCTGAAACACTAAAACTAACCAATTTAGGGATGGTTTCTATAGGAGATGAGGTTAATTTAGAGCGGGCACTTCGCCTGACTGATAGACTTGGCGGACATATAGTCACGGGACACATTGATGGACTGGGCAGGATTGTGGATAAAATAACGCAGGGTGATAATCAAATACTACAAATATCTATCTTGCCGCAGGTGAGTAAATATATTGTTAAAAA
Source organism: bacterium (assembly GCA_040757115.1). Taxonomy (NCBI): domain Bacteria; species bacterium. The sequence goes on from JBFLYA010000021.1 coordinate 29,268, forward strand.
GGGGTCGGTGGCGGTTGAAGGACTTAGTTTAACTGTTGCAGATGTCCAGACTGAAGAATTTAAAATATGCCTTATCCCTCATACCCTTAAAATAACTACATTAGGGAAAAAGAATATTGGTGATTTACTTAATATTGAGGTAGATATACTGGGTAAATATGCCGAGAAATTTTTAAATAAAGGTGAAAAAAAAGAGATTAGTCTTGATTTTTTATCTATGCAAGGTTTTGCCTGATGTAACTATTCAGCCACTGATTAACACGGATTAGCACGGATAAATAGTCAGAAGACAGAACTCAGAGGAGAGAGGAGAAATGGGGAAACGGAGAAAGGGAGAAACAGAGAAGGAGAGGAGACACGAGGTACTATACCTGAATTTTCAGCCATCAGCCTTCAGCCTGATTACGGACACGGAAAACGGACACGATTTACGAATTTTCAGTATTTCATCTGTGTCCATCTGTGGCTGAATAGTTACAATTTTTGTAACTATTCAGCAAAAAGAAGGATGATGGAGAAAGATTATAGATAAGATTTAAGTTTTGTTCCTCGTGTTCCGATATAAGTAATATAAGCGAATAAAAACACGGGGGAATTAATGACCATAGAGAGTATTAATCCTGCAATCGGCAAGTAGGCTAACCAGAATAGCGTTAACCCCTTGATATATCAGTAGTTAATCTGTTGAAAAATCTGTAGATTTTTTAACAGAAATGATTGACATTGGCCTCCTTCTATGCTATACTTTAGGTAAGTAATTAACATTACTAAAGTTAACATAAAAAGGAGACCAATTATGATTACTTCTTTAACCTCTCAAATAGATACCCGTCCTCGTCGGGAACGACGACCAGAAATTATCGCTCTGGAGAAAAGAAAACGAAAATTGGCTCGCAAACTCAGACATGTTAATCTCCAGGTTGAATTCGATAATGATACAGTCACCCAATTTGGTAACTTCCATACCAT
>JBFLYA010000022.1 GCA_040757115.1 bacterium
TCTTTTATAGTTAATATGACCGTCCTCCAGTTATATTCAGGCAAATATTTAGAAAAATTTAACACCCTCATTGTGCTACTTCTTCCTGAGGGAGGAAAATCAAAAGTAATTAGAAGAAGATTTTTCATTTATTTTCATTATCCTTTTGGCAATATAAAGAGAATATACCATAAATCTTCATCCAGGTCAATAGATTTTTGAAAAAAGTGATAAATTGAAAGTAAAAAACATATTACCGACCACCGATAGATGATTACTTCTTTTTCTGTTCCTCAATCATCCGAATTAAATTTTTAGCATAGGCATTATTTGGGTCTATCTCTAATACTTTCGTAAACTCTAAATATGCCTCTTGAAATCGTCTTTGTTGAAAATAGATAGAGCCAAGATTTTTACGCGGCTCTATATTTTGAGGGGCAATCCGAATCATCTCCTGACATTCCTTAATTACTTCCGTGATATTCTTTTCATCATAGTAAATTCGGGCAAGATTATTATGTGCCTCAAAATTATCCGGGTTTGTCGTGATAAGTTTTTTAAGCAGTGCCTTTGTCTGTTCTGTCTTACCCTGGAGAGTGTATATTTTAGATAGATTATCAAGAGATAAACCACATTCAGGATTTACTTCTAATCCTTGTTTAAACAGTTTGATTGCCTTATCATATTTCTTTTGGCTTATATAGATTGTCCCTAATTTACCCCGGACATCGGTAAAAAACGGGTCAAATTCCAATACCTTTTGATACTCGGAAATAGTCTTATCTATTTGGTCATCCTGGCTATAAGCAACACCAAGTAAGTTATGGAAAATAGTATCTTCGGGGTAAATTTTTGTAATCTTTTCCCCGGCTTCAATTGCCTTTTTAATATTTTCTTTAAAAGTTTGAGTGGTATCTAAATATGCATGTAAGATATGTTCGTAATAATGCCTTTCATAAGGATTTAAGAGTAATGCCTTTTCAAATCCTGGGATGGAATCAACTACTGCCCCTCCAAAATAAAGGTCTCTGCCTTGTTTAAATTCAATGTCGGCAGAATAAATATTAATCGTGAACCTGGTGATAGCAATCATTGGGAGAATAATAATTATGAAGATAACTAACTTAATCCATCTGGGGATTTCAGGCAGGGAAATAGATGCTGTCCCCTCTTGACTATTAAGCCTTGCCACAACACCACAGAAGATAAAAAAAATAGATGTGCTGGGAATTATCCAGAAACAGGATTGACTCTGAACAAAATAACCTACCCCCGCACAAAAAAGACCTATGTTCACAAGCCTATTTTCTTTATTTACCGCAAAAGCCCCTTTCAGGCAGAGCCCGAAGAAGATAATCAGCATCCACAAGTATGCCCCTAATCCTAAAAGTCCTTTTGCTAAGGTTAAATCTATAATATCATTATGAACTCGGTCCGGCCTCCCATATTGTCCTCCTTCGGTCAGAATAAGTTCTAAAGAGCGATATTGTGGATAGATAAGTCCAAATGTCTCTGGACCGATACCGAGCAGGGGATAATCCTTAATAATTCTAAATGAATCTCGCCACATAATGGGTCTCGCCCCTCCACTGGCTCTCAATCTTCTGGTAAATTCTGTCTCAATAGAAGTCGTAGGCATCTCTTCATCTACCTTAACAGCCTCATTAACCATTTGTAAGATTCTTCCAAATGAAGAGGTTTCAGGTTTAAGATTGAAATATCCAGCTACAACTATAAGAATGCTTAAGGGAATAATTACCTTTTTTGTGATAAAGATATGTTTTATTACCAGGGATAAGCACAGAAAAGCAATCATTGAAAGCCCACATCCAATAGATGCCCCTCGTCCCTTACTTAAACATAAACCGGCTAAAATAAGAGCTAAACACATTCCGTAAAACCAGGGACTAATTTTGATAGAAATGGTGACAGGGAATTGAGTTAACTGTTTAATTTTATCCGCGATATTTTTAATCTTAATCGCTGGTTTTTTTTGGATCTTTAGTTCCTGCAAACATAAAGCAAAGGCAATAGGAACTAAAGTAGCGGTATAAGCACCTAAATAAACAGGATTACCAAAAGTTGAGAAGACACGATTGGCATCATAGGCACCCCATCCCACTAAATCACGGTTTAGATGTTGCATTAATCCATAAAAACCGATTAAACCACCTGTAAAAACAGTTATATTTAATATTCGATAAATAGAATCCTGATTTAAGAAGTTTACCACAACATAAAACAGAAAAAGATAATTAATAAAGGTAATCAATCCTTCATAGCGATAATAGGCACCAACCAGGCTTAAATAAGGATTTTTAGAGGATATAGTGGCGGCAATACTCACGACAAGAAAAGCAAAAAGTGGCAGGTCAAATTTAGTCTGAAAGAATTTAATCTGTTTAGACAGGAAAAACTTTACTAACCAGGTTAAAAGGATAATTCCAGAGAAAAGGTGCATCAAGGCTAATTTGCCTATCATTACTCCACTTAATCTCAAGTCAATAAACCAGGGAACTGAAATGATAAGTAGCATTAAGTTAATTTCTACGATTAGATTATAATAATCAAAATTCTTTTTCGACTTCTTGCTCATTGTTTTATAAGTATACTCGGAATATTAAGTATTGTCAATATAATTCATATTACCACTCGCAATTTTTCTTGACATTCTTAGACAAAGGTGATAATGTATAATAGAATTTTGGTAACTATTCACCACGAAGGGCACGGAGAGCACGAAGTGAAATTTGATGAATTATCGAATAGAGTCATTGGATGCGCTATAGCGGTGCATCGAACTCTTGGGCCAGGTTTGCTTGAATCCACTTACGAACAATGCTTGTCCAGAGAGATGAATCTTTCAGGGATATCATTCAAACTACAGTCTCCTTTGTCTGTTGAGTATAAAGGCATAAAGAGATTTGTTCTGTAACATCTCCCTGCCCTTCGTGCTCTTCGTGGTGAATAGTTACCAATATTTTAAACCAAATATGAAAAGAAAAAAAATAGTTATTGTCTCTTTAATCCTTATTGTATTATCCCTGCTGATATTATTCCTGCTTAAAACAGAAGACAGAATCCTTGTTGCCCGAACAATTGTTATACCAAAAGGTGTCTCGGCAAAGAATATTGCAAAGAATCTGGAAGAAGAAGGAATAATTAAGAATCAAACTGTATTTCTTATTCTGGCAAAAATTTCTGGGGCAAGCAAGAGATTTAAGGCGGGTGAGTATGAATTAAATAATAGGATGAAGATGACCGAGATTATTGAAAGGCTAAAGAGAGGAAAGAGAATAATTCATCGGCTCATTATCCCTGAAGGCTATACATTAAAAGATATAGCCAATCTATTAGAAAAAAATGGCTTTGCCAATAAATATAAATTCCTCAATCTTTGCTATGACCCAACCTTTATGGATAAGTTTTCTATAAATTCGTCCAGTTTAGAGGGTTATCTATTCCCGGATACATATTTTTTGCATAAGGGAATGGATGAAGAAGAAATAATTTCTCTAATGGTAACAAGATTTAATGAAGTGGTAAAAAAAGAGATTAAAGATGAGTCGATTCATAAGATTATCACCCTTGCTTCAATTATTGAAAAAGAAGCAAAGATTAAAAAGGAATACCCCATTATTTCGGCTGTTTTTCAAAATCGTCTAAAGATGGGAATGCCTTTGGAATCTTGTGCCACTGTTTTATATGCCTCAGGAGAGCGAAAAGAGTGGCTTTCTACTGAAGACACAAAAATACCATCACCTTATAATACTTATCTTCAACCTGGCCTGCCGCAGGGCCCAATCTGCAATCCTGGTATGACGGCCATTAAAGCCGCCCTAAATCCTGCAGATGTAGATTATCTCTATTTTGTTTCAAATGGTGATGGAAGTCATACCTTCTCAAAAACCGGCAGTGAGCATATTTTTTATAAAAACAATAGGACAAATTGCACTAATAATCACTCTTAAAAAATCCTAAAATTACAAAAAAAACCTTGACACAAAAAGAGAAATCTGGTATTATTAAAACATAATGGGAATAACTACTTACAATAAGGAGGATTCAAAATGTTTTGGAAACAGATTTGGGAAAAAATCAAACAACATAAAATTCTAACCTTATCCTTAATTATTATTGCTCTCTTTGGAGTATCTCTATTCTTAATAAAAGAAAAACCAATCCCTTTAGTCGAAAAGATAAAATCAATAAAAATCCCCCTACCATTTCAACGAAAACCAGTTAAAAAAGAGTTTCAGATAACTATGCAGCCTGAAGGACTCCTCAAGGAATTTCCCAAAGAGATTACATTTTACTTTGAAGAAGGATATGCAGAGGCATCTGGGTTGAAGATAGAGGATATCTCCAATTCTATAAAGATAGAGCCAAAGATAAAAACCTCTGGAACATGGATAAATGAGTGGATATTTCAAGCCTCTTTTCTGGAAAACCTCAAGCCTGAAACAAAATATGAAGTAGAAATATATAGCATCCCTCTAACTATTCCAAAAGCAATCCCTCACCAAAAGTTTAGTTTTACTACACCAGGTTTTACCGCCCAAATCTTTCTTAGCTCTTATGAAAACCAGAAACCCAGAATTTTATTAGACTTTACCTTCGAACCAGTATTAGAGAAGATAACGCAATATCTTGAGATTCACAATTCAAAGGGAAAAAGGATAACACCATCAGCGATAGAAAAAGTTCAGGGAAAACCTAATGAGGTCATTTTCTCTCTGCCAATCATAGAGAAAGCGGATGAGTTCTCTATTGTTTTAAAGAAAGGTCTTCCCTGCACATCCGGTTTCTTTTTAAAGAATAATATCCAGGCAAAGATTCCTGTAAGCCCAATAACGATGTCCATAACCGAGCATAGAATTGAAGAAGCAGATGATGGGTATCTGGTGGTATTTTCTGCGGCATCGGATGTTGAGAAGAATATTGACCTGGTGATAGATGAGAAGAATATCTCGCATTTTATAAATATAACCCCAGAAATTCCTCTTGATATTACCACCTCAAGAAATAGAATCTATATTTTATCCTCTAATTTTCTACCTCAAAAAGAATATACAATTACCTTAAGACCAGGGATAAGGAGTAAAAAAGGAAGCCTGCTTAAGGAGGAATATACCTGCACATTTACCACTCCAGAAAAGAAGCGAAAACTTCAATTCATCTATTCGGGAAGACATTTTGGAAAAACAGGAAACTGGAATCTTCCTTTAAAGGTAACAGGTATAAAAAAACTAAACCTTGATGTAGTCTATCTCCCTCCCGAGAATACCCTGTTTTGGCACTTGAGAAATTGGAGTCGCACAGATTATTTCTGGGATTTGGGCGAAGAGGTTATCAAAGATAGTCCTATTTCTGTTGAAAAAGATGGCATATTATGGATAAACCTCAAGGACTATCTAAAGGATACACAGCCAGGAACATATCTTGTAAGAACTCGCAGTGTAGAGGGAAAGTATGTGGAGGATAATATTATTGTTGTCCTTTCTGATTTATCCATTGTGGCAAAGTGGTTTAAGAAAGACCTCCAGGTCTGGTGCTTCAATTCATCAAACCTCAAGCCTGAGGATAATGTTGATATTGAGGTAAGGACTTCAAAGAATTTTGTCTTCGGAAAAGGGACGACCGATGCCGATGGTAAATGCCATATATCTTCCCCAAAAGAGGAAAGACAACCTTACATCATCTTTGCCAAAAAGGGTGATGAATGGACATATTTATACATTCCCGGGTTGTCTATCCCTCTATCAGAATACGACATTCAAGGTGAAGACCCTGAAATACCATACCTCGCCTATATCTATCCTGAGCGGGAACTCTACAGACCAGGAGAAACTGCCAATGTTGGCGTTCTGGTCAGGGAAAGAAATTCATTCAAAGGTGTATCTATACCTGTCAAGATAAACATAAGAGACCCAAAGGGCAATAACTTCCTTTCCTTATCCGGGAAAACTGATGAATATGGACTTTGCACCTTTGTCATTCCTACATCTGCCTCATCTCCTACAGGTAAATATATCATCGAGCTTATAGCAGGAGATAAGACACTCTATACCACAGGTATATTTGTTGAATGTTTTGTTCCTGAAAGAATGAGAGTCAATCTCTCTTTACCCAAAGGGGCATTTGACCCATATAAACCATTTCCTTTAAAGATAGCCGCAGAATACCTTTTTGGTGCTCCTGCTGATAATGAAGAATACCACGGTAAGGCAAGGTTTGAAGAGACACCATTCAAATCCTCTGGATATCTTAACTATTCCTTTGGACCAGTCTATTTGGAAAAAGAAAAACCACCTGTTTATGAAGAGGCAATTGATGAAGGAAATCTTGATGAAAAAGGAGAGGCAAGTGTAGATGTTTGTATCCCTCCAGAGGTTAAATTTAATAACCCGATTCTATTTATCGGAAATGTTGAGGTTGAAGAGGGAGGAAGTGGAAGGGTTACCAGAAAAAGGATAACAAAAGAAATTTACACCAAGCCATTTTATATTGGGATAAATCCCGATGTAACGAGAATAATAGAGAATAAACCCTGCAATGTCTCTGGTGTTCTCTTGAAACCCAAAGGAGATTTTTATCAGAAAAAGACTACATTGTATTACCAGATATTCAGACTCTCTTATCACTATAGCTATAGATATTGGGACGATGACAATTGGAAGGCAATACTTAATAAAATTCCAGTAACACAAAAGAAGATTCTTTCTACAAGTGATGGTAAGTTTGCCTTTTCATTTACAGCAAAAACATCATGGGCTGATTACCTGATAGAGGTTGGCAATGAAGATAATGATGTTTTATCCCAAACAAAAGTCTGTGGCTGGGGTTGGTGGTGGGGTGAAGATGAAGAAACGACAGAATCCCCTGAGGTTCTTTCTTTAAGGCTGGATAAGAAGGAATATGATGTAGGAGAAGAGGTCAAGGTTTCAGCATCTTTACCATTTGAAGGAAATATCCTCTGGACGGTTGAGTTGGATAAAGTATATGAATCCTCTTTTCAAGAGGCAAAGGGGAAGATAGCTAATTGGTCATTTAATGCACCAAAAGGGGTCTCAACTGTTTATGTTACAGGTTTATTGGTCAGGTCGGGTGAAAACTATTTAGTCCAGCGGGCATTTGGTGTTTGCAGGGTAAAAATCAGACCGAAAGAACTTAAATTGGCATTAGATATTGAGTCAGTATCTCAAATGAAACCTCAGACAGAACTCCTTATCAAAGTAAAGGCTCAAGAGAAATTTAAGGCAACGATTGCGGTTGTTGATGAAGGCATACTTCAAATAACAGATTTCAAAACCCCAGACCCTTACGAAGGCATCCTGCGGAATTTAAGACTTTGCATCAATTCTTGTGAATCATTTGGTTGGCTTGTAAAGAAATTTATGGAAAGACCAGGTGGCGGATTTATGGCTCGTGAAAAGGAGTTTCCAGAGGCAAGATTTGCCAGAATAGTCTCTTTTTGGAGTAAAATACAGGAGAGCGACAAGGATGGAAATGTTATTTATAAAGTAAAGATTCCTCAGTATAATGGAAAACTTCGAGTAATGGCTGTGGCAGTGGGAAAGGATAGTTTTTCTTCAGCGGAAAAAGGAGTTGTAGTAAAAAGCAATGTGATTATTTCACCAACTATACCCAGATTTATGTCTTCAAACGATACATTCTCATTCCCAATCACTTTAATAAATACAACAAAGAAAGAAGAAAGGGTTGATATTTCTATTGCGGCAAGTGGTGCTTGTGTCAATCCGAACGGAATTGACCTTTTCCTCTCTGCTAATGAAAAAAGAACACTCTGGTTTAATGGCAAAGCAGATGATGTGCCTGGGGCAATATCAATAAAAATAAAGGCAAAATCCAGGACAGAAACCTATCAGGAAGATTTTGTCATTCCATTATACCCGGATGTGCCATATCTTACCCAGTCTGACTATGTTGATATTAAACCCAATCAATCCGTAGATTTGACACCCTATCTTAAAAATTGGTATCCAAGGGCACATACAAGTAAGATTGTTCTCTCATCTTGTCCCGGTATGTCAAGACTTTCTCATGCGAAGTATGCCATTGGCTATCCTTATGGCTGTATTGAGCAGACATCTACATCACTTCTGGTTCTTTTAAGGCTTTCTTCACTCCTGCCCATTATTGCACCAGATATATCAAAGGAAAAATATGTCGATATGGTCAATCATGGAATAAGAAGGCTTATTTCTATGCAGACAATCTCAGGTGCCCTTTCTTTCTGGCCAGGGGAAGATAGTGAGGCATCACCATATTCAAATGCCTATGCTTGCTTTGTTCTTCTTGAGGCAAAAGCAAGTGGCTTTCTTGTTCCTGAGAGTATTATTTCTTCCCTCTTATCATGGCTTGATAGGATTGATGATAAGAATGGATATAGATTTTATGTTCTGGCAAAGGGTGGTCTGCTTAAGAAAAAGCCTGATGCCGTAGATAGACTTATGGCACAAGGAGACAAAAAGGAGTTTTCCTCAAAAGACCTTCTCTGGATAGCCGCAAGCCTACACCAAATTGGGAAGGTAGGGAAGGCGAAAGAATTTTTACAAGAGTCCCTCAAAACACCACCAGAAAATATAAGAAGATACTACGATGATTTCTACAGTTCCTTACAACAATTGGGGATGAGACTTTATGTGGTTAATGATATGATGTCAAATTCAGGATTAGAAAACAGATTGGTTAATGAACTTATAACTAACCTTTCCCATAGAGAAAGTTACTGGTACACAACTCAGGAGCTTGCCTGGGGACTTGTTGCCCTCGGAAGGTATGTCGAGAGAAGACAGAGAGGAGAATTTTCTGGGGAAATTGAAATGAATAAAAAGATTTTATTGCCAAAGAAGGAAAAGTATGGTTTATTATGGATACTTAAAAATCCAGGAGAGAAGGATGTAATCTTAAAGACAAAATCAGATACATCCCTTTTCTTAAACATAGAAAATACTGGCTTTTGTAGTGAAAAGAGGACATTTGAACCGTATTCAAAGAATATATCTATTGAAAGAAAGGTGTTTGATTACTATGGAAGGGAGATTACCTCATCATCTTGCGGAAAGCAGGCTATAGTAGAATTGAAGGTCTGGTCGGATAATTGTTATGATAATGTGGCAGTTGAACTTCCTATCCCTGCTGGTTTTGAGATAGAAAATCCAAGACTTACCAAAGATAGCCTTCCAAATTGGGCATCTGAAAAAGAAAATCTCTGGATGCCAAATTATGTTGATATAAGGGATGATCGGGCAATAATATTTGGAAGGACTGCAAAAGAACCTCATTTTTATTACATCCAGGTAAGGGTAACCACACCTGGGATTTTCTTCTTCCCACCCGCACAGGCAATGGCAATGTATGACCCGGAGGTAAGGGCAAATACTGCCGCAGGAAGATTTGAGATAGAGAGATAGGACGGGGAAATAGGACATATAGGACATATAAGACATATAAAGGAGTATAATAATTATGGTTCCCCCAAATGATTCTGGACAACTTATTCCTGCTCACGGTGGTTACCGAAACTTACAGAGTTACCAGATGGCGGAGATAGTGTTCGATGCCACGACGGTATTCTGCAAACGATTTGTTGATAGTCGTTCACGCACTACTGACCAGATGGTGCAGGCGGCGCGCTCTGGCAAACAGAACATTGCTGAAGGCAGTATGGCTTCTGGCACCTCCAGGAAAATCGAACTTAAACTTGTCGGCATTGCACGGGCAAGCCTTGAGGAATTGCTGATTGACTATCAGGATTTCCTGCGACAGAAAGGCTTGCCACTCTGGACTAAAGATGACCCGCAGGCGAAAAAGATCAGAGGACTGGTTTATGAGAAGAATAAGTCATATATGACTTATAAGACCTATATTGAATTTTCTCCTCCTGATGTTGCGGCAAACACAGTAATTTGCCTGATTCACCAGACAAACTACCTGCTCGACCAACAATTAAGAGCGTTAGAAAAAGAATTCCTGGAAGAAGGCGGGTTCACAGAAAGGCTTTACCGCATGCGTTCACAAAAACGCCAGGAGAAAAAATGAAAAAAATAGGTCTTATAAGTCTTCTATGTCCTATAAGTCTTATTCTCTTTTTACTCTTTTTCCCCCTTCCCCAAAAGCTCAATTGCTCATACTCAAAGATTGTCAGGGCTTCTGATGGAAAGGTCTTGCGTATTTTCCTTTCTACGGATGAAAAATATCGAATATTTCTGCCAAAATCTGCTATTTCCCCACTTTTTGTCCAAACAACCATTACCTATGAAGATAAGTTTTTTTACAGACACCCTGGCATAAACCCTGTTTCTTTCTTTAGGGCATTTTATAAAAATATAAAGGCAAAGAGGATTACACAAGGTGGCTCAACAATAACTATGCAACTTGCAAGAATCCTTGAACCAAAACCACGCACTATAAAAAATAAACTTATTGAGATATTCAGGGCATTTCAACTCGAACTACATTTCTCCAAAGATAAAATACTCGAACTTTACCTCAATCTTGCACCTTATGGAGGCAATATCGAAGGCATTGGTGCGGCAAGTATATCTTACTATGGAAGGCTACCTGATAATCTCACGCCCGCAGAAGTAGCCTTTCTTGTCTCCCTACCTCAACGCCCTCATAAATCCTCTCCCCAAAAGGTATTAAAGATTATGTTAAGTAAAAAACTTATTAGCAAAAGGGAGTATGATTTAGCCAGGGTATCCTCCTTTCCTTCTAAGAAAATACCCTTTCCATTCGAAGCACCACATACCTGTGATTTTTTGGTAAGTAGATTTCCTCAACTTAATGATATTCATTCTACAATTGATACCAATATCCAGAAAAAGGTTGAAAATATCCTGTCTTCTTATAAGAAAAAAATAGAAGAAATGGGTGCATCAAATGCAAGTGTGGTGGTGATGGAGAATAAGACAAGAAAGATTAGGGCACTTATTGGCTCTCTTGACTATTTTGATAAAGAAAATAGAGGGCAGGTCAGAGGATTTTATGCCTTTCGTTCACCTGGTTCAGCACTTAAGCCATTCCTTTATATTATGGCAATTGAAGATGGACTTATCAACCCCGAAACTCTTATGGAGGATGCACCCTATAGATTTGAAAATTACGAACCTGAAAATTTCTCCAGGCAATTTCTTGGTTTAGCCACAGCAGAAGATAGCCTCTCCTTTTCTCTAAACCTTCCTTTTATCCTTATGTTAAAACGATATGGCTACCAAAAATTTTTAAATAGGATTTCTGAAGGAGGGCTTGTTGGACCATTATCACCATCCTCTTATGGACTTCCTATCATTACAGGTGGGATGGATATTCGCCTCATTGACCTGACAAATCTATACCTCACCCTATCAAGGGGTGGCTTCCATAATGAATGGAGGCTCTTAGAGGATACACCAACAAAAAAAGAAAAACTTCTCTTTAAACCTCCAGCAGTTCTATTAGGATTAAATGCCCTTTCAAAGAGGGATAGGCCAGATGCACCAAATCTTGCTTTATACACCATCCCAAAGAAAAAGGTTTATTGGAAAACAGGGACATCTTATGGAAGAAGGGATGGCTGGAGTCTTGGTTTTGACTGTGATTACACGGTTGGTGTGTGGGTTGGAAATTTTAGTGGAGAGGGCTCGGATAAGCTAATTGGTGCCTTAATTGCCTCCCCCATTATGTTTGATATAATAAGGGCAATAGGTGATGAAAAAGATAAAAAATTCTTCTGGGAAGAACCAGCAAAAACTGATTTAGAAACGGCTTATGTATGTAAGTTTTCTGGATATAAACCTTCTCCATATTGTTTTGAAAAAAAAGAGGTTTCTGTCCTGAAAAATAACCATCCTTATGTTGAATGCCCATTCCATAAAAAATTTATCATTGAGAAAAAAACAGGATTCAGGGCATCACCATTTAAGGAATATAAACCAGGCGAACTCACAGAAAAGATTTTCCTTGTTTATCCAGCCTCCGTGCAAAAAGTCTTAAAAGGAAATAAAGAACCACAATTTCCACCAGAATGTAGGGTAGTTGAAAAAAGCAATCTTAATGTTATTAGTCCGGTGGATGGTGAAATATATTTTATTCCCAAAGGGGTTAGAGATGCAAATTTTATACCACTTCAGGCATTTAATTCCTGCGGAGATATTCAGTGGTTTATAAATGATAAATACAGAGGGAAGACAAAATCCGGCGAGGTTTTTCAAATAGAACCAATTTGGGGGAGGATGAAGATTGTAGTTTATGACGATAAGGGAGAAAATAGGATAATCAAGATAAATGTTGAAGCAGAACCATAGGAATTTTGGATTGCGGATTTGCGAAATTGGTCCTCAGTTTTTGGTCTTCACTGCTCTACTATTTTTACCTTGAATCATATAGCGAAATTTTCCTTGACATCAATAAAATTATATATTATTATAAAATACAAATGAACATCATTCCTTTACAAATTATTGACCAGAAACTACTTGATTTTAAGTTAGCCCCACAAATAAAAGTTGGCGAGGTTCTTGAAGGAACAGTAGATGAGGTATTAGAAAATAAAACCTATCTTTTTAAACTCGCTGGATTTACTTTTCGAGCAAGAAGTCCACTTATATTAAATAAATACGATAGAATCCAGGTAGAAGTAAAAAGCATTGAACCAAGAATTGTGTTCAAATTACTCCCATCACAAAACAAAAGCAATTTACCTGTTTCTGAAAAGATAAAATCTCCAGATACAAACTATTTATTTTTTACCACCTCGAATTTATCTTCTCTGGGGATAAATAATCTCTGTGTCAAAACATTTGACACAGATGAAGAAATCTCTTCTAAAGGACTAAAATCTAAATATGAGGCAGTAGATATTCTTCTGGAGATGTCTGAGTTAGGTAAAGTTTTAGTCAAAATAACTCGCCAGGGAGATTTATCTTATTATCAAATAATAGTTGAAGATAAAAATATTAAGGAATTTGTTGAGGAGAACCTGCAAGGATTATTAACTGATTTAGAAAATGTCGGCTTCCCATTTCCCAACATAAATTGTTTAGCTAATCCAGGTTTAAAAAATCAGGATTTTTATGCTGAATCAACAATAACCAGGACGGAAAAAGGGTATAGTCGAATAGATACAATTGGATAAAAGAGGTAATTGATGGAAATTATAGTTACCCATACCAATACAGACTTTGATGCCTTAGCCAGTCTGATATTAGCCGCTAAACTTTATCCAGACGCTCAACTTGTTCTGCCTGGCTCTTGTGAACAGAATGTCCGGAATTTCTTAGATGAGTATCCTCATGGCTTTAATCTTAAGAAATCTAAACATATTAAATTAGAGCAAGTCACAAAACTTATTTTAGTTGATACCCGTCAATCTTCCCGCATTGGGAAATTTGAAATCCTCACTGATGGCCAGATACCAATTTATATCTATGACCATCATCCTGCACAAGAAGGAGATATTAAAGGTGAACTGATGGAGATAAAAGAACTTGGCGCCACTGTATCAATTATTTTAGAGAAGATTAAAGAACAAAATATTACCATTAGTCCAATTGAGGCAACAATTGCCGCTTTAGGGATTTATGAAGATACAGGTTCTCTCACCTTCTCTACGACTACCACCGCAGATATTTCTGCCATAGAATATCTTATTTCTTGTGGTGCAGATTTAACCATAATTGCCAGGTTACTTGAAAAGGAACTTACTGTGGACCAGCTTTTTATCCTTAATGACCTCATATCCTCACAAAAGGTATATCAAATTGACCAGACAAATATAGTTATCGCCAAAGTTGTTATAGATAAATATGTTGGAGACTTAGCCGTGCTTGCCCATAAGATAATGAATATGGAATCCTTAGAGGTATTATTTTGCATTATTGGTATGGAGGGAAGGGTTCAGTTAATTGCCAGAAGTCGCACAAACAAAGTAGATGTGGCTGAAATTCTCTCATTAATCGGTGGTGGAGGACATAAAACTGCCGCCTCCGCTACGATTAGAGAATTAAGTTTAGAGGCAGTTGAACAAAAACTATTGGAAATATTACACCTAAAATTAATTCCAACCAAAGAAACAACTTCTCCTCCAATCCAACTTTATCCGCATAATATTAAACATTTAATGAGAAAAAACCTCCCGGAACCAATCCAGAACATATTAAAATTACTCGGGAAAATAGGTGATGGACTTAAAATGAATGTGTATGTGGTGGGCGGAATTGTCCGAGACCTTTTATTAGGTAAGGCAACATTTGACCTTGATATTGTCGTTGAAGGGAATGGGATTGAATTTGCCAGAGAGTTAAGTCAAAGGATTGCAGGAAGTTATAAAAGCCATGAAAGATTTAAAACCGCTGCGGTGGTGTTTCCGGATGGGTTCAAAATAGATATTGCTACTGCTCGAAAAGAGGTTTATGACCAGCCAGCCGCATTACCGAGAGTAACTACAGGAGGAATTTATGATGACATTTTAAGACGAGATTTTACGATAAATGCCCTCGCCATTCAGCTTAACCCAACATATTTTGGGAATTTAATAGATTTTGTTGGTGGAGAAAAAGACCTGAAAGAAGGATTAATTGAAATCCTTCATGATAAAAGTTTTATTGATGACCCAACCAGAATCTTTCGCGCTATAAGATTTACCTCTCGAGGGAATTTCAAACTATCCGACAACACAAAAAACTTAATTATTAAATCAGCGACCAAAGACCTGTTTTTACGGCTGGCAAAACAACGGCTCCGCAATGAACTTATCCTTATTCTAAAGGATGATAATCCAGATTCCGCTTTTCTCCAATTGCAAGAACTAAATATTCTTAAGTATATCTATCCCTTACTACAAACCGGGAGAAACCAATCATTACTTTTTAAAAAAATTACCCATACCTTATTCTATCTTGAAGTTATCATTGAACATAAACCTATAGATAAATGGTTAATTTATCTATTAGGTTTGATTGATGGATTAAGTAAAGAAGAGGCATCAGAATTTATGCACCACCTTAAATTTACTAAGATTCAACAAAAAACAGTTATTACAGATAAAGAGGAATCTCAACTTTTAATAGATTTCCTGAAAAGATATAGAGACCCCTCCCCTGCTGCACTTTATAATCGGCTAACAGGAATTCCTTTAGAGGTTCTTGTATTTATTATGGCTAAGGTAGATGCGTTTGAAAACAAAGAAATAGCCTCTTGTATAAAAAAGCAGATAGTTTTTTTCTTGACGGAATTAAGCAAGGTAAAACTCAGTATAAGCGGGGATGACCTTAAAAAATTAGGAATTGAACCAGGCCCTGTTTATAAAGAAATATTTGATAAGGTTTTATCGGCTAAATTAAATGGGAAACTGAAGACTAAAGAGGATGAGTTGGAACATGCTAAGTGTCATGTTGAACAAATAACGCACGGAATTTGATTCTGGTAACTGGTAATTAAATACCGTTCGGTTGAGCTCACGACGAATCTATTTAAGCAATTACCAGTTACCAGTTACCAATTATCCGTTTGCAGGTTATGAAATCTGATGATACCCCGTGCAACACTTACTCAACAGCACACTACGAAATTAGGAAGGATGTATGGTTAAAGATAGTCAAAAAAGGATAACTAAATTTATTGGTATCGTAAGTTTTGGCACATTTACCTCACGGATTGTGGGTTATATTCGAGATGTCTTAATTGCAGATAGGTTTGGGGCAGGTTTAGTTTCAGATGCCTTTTTTACCTCATGGCGAATACCTAATACCTTGCGGGAATTACTTGGTGAAGGGGCATTAAGTGCCGCATTTATCCCTGTTTTTACTGAATATTTGAAGACAAAAGGGAGAGAACAAGCCTGGCAGTTAGCCAATCTGATTATCAATGCCCTGCTCATTATCTCCATATTAATTACCTTGTCTGGTATCATCCTGTCTCCTTTAATTATTAGCATAATTGCCCCTGGTTTCGTTGGCAAAGATGTTTTTACTTTGACCGTGCTCCTTACCCGTATAACATTTCCTTTTACTATTTTTATTTGTCTTGCGGCGTTAGTCATGGGGATTCTTAATTCAATTCAACATTTTACCTTACCGGCATTTGCCCCAGCCATATTAAACATTTGTTTAATCCTGGCAATCCTTTTTCTATGTCCTTTGTTTGGCGAACTATCAATTGTTGGGTTAAGTATTGGACTTTTAATTGGTGGTTTGATTCAGTTGTTAATCCAAATCCCACCTTTGATTAAAGAACGGATGGAATATCGGTTAATCATAGACTTTTTCCATCCTGGAGTTCGTGAGGTAATTCGTTTGATGTTACCACGGGCACTTGGCGCCGCGGTTACTCAATTTAATATCTTTATCTCTAATTTATTAGCCTCTTTCCTGATTTTTGGGAGTATTTCTTCATTATTTTATGCCAATAGATTGGTTCATTTTCCATTGGCAATATTCGGGATAGCTATCGGAACCGTCCTGTTTCCAACTATGTCCAGACAGGTAGTTGAAGGTAATTTACAGGGAGTAAAAGAGAGTCTTCGTTTTGGCTTGAAAATGGTAATCTTAACCTCCTTGCCGCCAACTATCGGCTTAATGGTTTTAGGAAGACCGATTATCGAACTTTTGTTTCAACATGGGGAATTTGACATTACTGCTACTAATATAACTTATTTAGCCTTGTTCTTTTATGCCTTTGGGCTATTAGGCTTTTCGAGCTTGAAGGTTATTGTCCCAGCCTTCTATGCCCAACATGATACCTGGACACCGCTAAAAATAGGCATAATCTCAGTGATAGCCAATGTTATCTTCAGCCTTTTATTAATGAAACCATTAGAGCAAGGCGGATTAACTTTAAGCCTTTCTTTATCTGGATTTTTAAATGCTGGTTTATTATTGATAAGCTTAAGACAAAAAATTGGGCCCATCGGATTAAAAGAAATACTTATATTCCTCTTTAATGTCTTACTTGCCTCATCGATGATGGGATTTTTCTGCGGGATTATCCTGAAAATAGATATAGGCCTTTTTTATCAGGTGATAATCGGTATAATAGGTGGATTAATCGTTTTATTTTTAAGTTGTAAATGGCTAAAGATAAAGGAGGTTGATGATGTTTGGAAAATGGTTAGAAAAAAGTAATCAGTAAGTATTATAAAACGAAATTTTTGACAGGAGGGAATATAAATGGAAGAAAAAACAATTGTCCTTGTTGCCCATGATTCTAAGAAAAAAGATTTACTTGAATGGGCAAAATTTAATAAAGGCACACTTGAAAAATTTATCTTGTATGCTACTAAAACAACTGGGGAAGAAATGATAAAGAATGTTGACCTAAAAGTCCATTTATTACAAAGTGGTCCCCTTGGCGGTGATTCTCAAATAGCAACAATGATTGTCGAAGGGAAGGTGAATATGCTTATATTTTTCTGGGACCCTCTCACTCCTCAACCCCATGATGTCGATGTAAAGGCATTACTACGCATCGCCGTGCTTTACAACATCCCTGTTGCCTGTAATCGGACAACGGCTGACTACATCATTTCTTCACCATTACTTAATTAGTTCCATACAAAAATAGTAACTATTCACCACGAAGAGCACGAAGAACACGAAGACATCGGCGATTTTATCGGGTGCGAATCTCTGCAAGAGAATGTGTGTCATTGGATATTCCAATGCCTCTTTAGAAACAAACACCTGCTTAAATCTTTCCACCCTGATTTATTCTGCCTTAATTTCAATCTCTTCTTCCGGGATTGATTCTTTTTCCACATATTTTAAGAGGTAATTAAGAAGACTGAGAATATTCAAGAGTTCCTTTTGCACCACCTCGTATATTTCTGGAGATTCTACTTCCCAGTATAAATGAATTAGCCTATCGCGTAACTTTATCAACTTCAAAGTCGTCCTGGTAAATTCCTGGGGTATTACCTCAGATTGAACTAAATAATTAATTATATCTTTAGAACTGCCAGGTCTTCCTAATCCTTTGACCGCAATAATATGAGTGGCAAGGTCAACTAATGAATCAATACTTATTCGCAAGTAATGTTCGGCTAAAGCGATATTCTGGGCATCGGTTAAAAAGATAGTCTCTGGAAGTTCTTTTAATTTATTTAATTTCTTTAACGCACTCTCACAGATATTTGCTCGTTGGAAAACTATTTCTTTGTTAAACATATTTTCTCCTTTCCTGGTTAATCGTGATTCCAGATATTTATCGTAATGTTCTAAATAAGGTTTAAACTTAAAATATTTTTTTGTTGATAAATCCTCAAATTCTCGCCGCAACTCATCATCTTTAGAATAGATAACCCTGCCTTTCGTAATAATATCATATCTAAAGGGTAATGGGGCATTATTTAAAATTACCACATCGAATTTATCGAAATTCAGCACTTGAGAAAGGTCGGTGTTTAATTCAATCGCCTTTGTAAAGGTATTAACCGACTCACCACCTTCAAGAAAAAACGCAATATCTACATCTTCAACCTGTGTCAGGTCTTGAGATACTAAGATAGAGCCAAATAAATAAACGGCGACGACTTCACCCTTTGTTGAAGAATATCCTTGAATAACTTTAATCCATTCATTTAAATCTATCTTCATAATCATTGGAACTAATTTCTATACTGGGTATGTGTTTAGCGTCTGCAGGCATTCAAACACTCTAAACACGGACAACTGGTATCACGCCACACATCGGGATTGACAACACTTGTGCAGTCATGACACCACAAGTGGTGTCAATCCGACCTCACAGCGGTTGGGAATGCTATATTTTCCTGCAAAATCTCACTTATTGCCAGGCAGACTTTATCCTGCTGGTCATATTTTAGTCTGGGATACATAGGTAATGAGAAAATTTCCTTAGCTGCTTTTTCTGTTTCGGGCAAATCTCCTTCACTATATCCAAGATAACTATAGCCCCGCATAATATGAATTGGCCAGGGATAGCTGATATTAACAAATATCTCGCGTTTGGCTAATTCCTTGATAATATCATCACGATTTGAATGCCGACAAACATAAACATAATAGACATGCGTATTGCCTTTTTCTATCTTTGGAAGTGTTAGTGATGTAGAGGCAAGTATTTTATCATAGCGATTAGATAAAGCTTGTCTCATAGCAATATAGTCATCCAATCGTTTCAACTTACGCAGTAAAATTTCAGCATGAACTTCATCGAGGCGTGAATTATAGCCATCTTCTTCAGAATAATAAACATTTTCCATACCATAAAATCGTAACCTTCTCAATTTAGCATTCAATGCATCATTGTTTGTCATAACCATGCCACCATCTCCATATCCACCTAAAGGTTTGGTTGGGTAAAAGGAAAAAACACCTAAATCACCCATCGAACCTGCCTTGCGTCCTTTATAAGTAGCACCATGGCTTTGTGAACAATCCTCTATGACATAAAGATTGTATTTTTTAGCCATGGTCAACAAGGAATCCATATCAACACACTGACCAAAAAGATGGACAGGCAATAAACATTTGGTTTTCTCGGTGATGACTGATTCTAATTGTTCGACATCCATCAGGTATGTTTCTGGTTTAATGTCAACGAAGCGTGCTTTTGCTCCGGTAGCGGCTATTGCCGCTACGGTTGGGACAGCGGTATTGGATACAGTTATCACTTCATCGCCACTGCCAATGCCAAGTGCCTTCATAGCAAGGAATAAACCATTGGTGGCATTATCCACACCCACACCATACTTGACATTACAATATTGTGCAAAGGCAAATTCAAAATTTTTGACACTTGGTCCTAATATTAACTGACCTGAGCTGAAAACCTTCTCTATGGCATCAAAAATGTCTTCTTTCTCTGCCTTATATTCATCTAAATAATCCCATACTTTAATCGCCATATTGATCTCCAATTATGTCACATAGCCTTATGTGGAAGATTTCTTATGATTTCTAATAGTTGTGCATCTTCCAGCAGTATTTTGGCAAATCGTTGAAACGAATTATTCTTTATCGATGTTAGCACATCATCAATAAATAAAGCAAATGAATCACCCTTCTCAATTGTAAGTTGTTGAGTTCTATTGCCTCTTTTGACATTAATAACTAATTCAATATCCGCAGGTGGCGTAAATATTCGTTCTGTCTCAAAGTAATAAGATTGTCCTATACAAGAGATACTATTTTTATATTCTGCCTCCAGACTGAAAAATCCTTGCAGAACAGAACCAGAGTCATAAATCATCATCAGACTAAATGAAGTATCAACTCCATTCATATTGGATGAAGTTATCCTTGAGATAATTTCAATCGGCTTTTTACCAAAAAATATTCTGCTACAGCTAACGGCATAAGACCCTCGATCAAGGATTATACCACTACCTAATTCTGGATTGTAACGGAAATTGTTTGGTTCTAAAGGTGGAGAGGTAAATGTTGCTGTTATGGATAAAAGAGGCTTATTATCCTCACTAATCATTTTTCGCAGTATCTTTGTCAGAGGATGATATGACCACACATTTGCCTCAGCCAGGCACAACTTGTTTCTTTGTGCATACTCCACCATATTCTCCGCATCAGCCAGATTAATAACTGCTGGTTTATCCACCATCACATGGAACCTTTTATTTAATGCTTGCCTTATCCATTCTGCATGCATACTATTGGGCAAAGACACATAAACCAACTCACCCCTGTATTTAGAAATTGCCTCTCCATAATCGTGATAAACATCACCACGCTTTTCCAAAGGAATTATATTCTCAATTGGATTTTGTCGTGTTGCCAGATGGATTTTTTCAATATTCTTCAAAGACAATAAAGCAGGTATTACCCTTCGCCTGGCTATTGATGAATAACCGATGATAAGTATTTCCATTCTATCTCCCTTTCCTTACTGGCTTGATTGGACAGACAAACAAGATAACAACCCCCTTGCTTCTATGTTCAAATAATTATTAAATCTAATAAATCCTTTTATCTGATGGATGGTCATCCAGACATAATTGTCAGGTAGTTTTAATTCCTCATCTTCATCAGCTTCAATAACAAGATAACGGTTCTGGTCATGGTAAAACCTTCCGCCTTCTTCAGATTGTAGGGCACTGTAGCGTATCTGGTCTGGTCTAGCATTAACAACAAAATCATAAAATGGCGGAAAAAGATTTGTCTGCTCATAATTAGAGGGAGTGCATTGTAGGGTTGGAGCCATTTCAAGGCAATCAAAATTGCCTGGTTCAACCCTTCCTTGAATAAGGAAATGCAGAATACCATTTTTTTTCTGGCAAATAAAACATAAAATCCCTCCTTTGGCGGATTCAATTAAAGGTTGTTCCCAACCTTGCACCTCACGATTACTTGCTTTAACCGCTACCCCGATGATGGAAAAGTATTTCCCATTCTCTGCTCGAATAACATTTCCGTCATTTTGCCATCCTTTTACTTGATTAAGAGCAATTCGAGAAATTTTCAGTTCATAATGTGTTTTCATATGAGTGAACCAGCTGACAATGTTATCAAAGTCATTCACCGCCTCGGGTTCATTTCTTAATGATGATAACAAAACAGCCTGGTCAAAAGAAAGTTTATCTCTATTCTTGAGTAAATAATTCAAGTTGTCTTCATTGTCATCGAACCGTATGCAGGATAGGACAGTGCGAGAATCCATATTAATCAAATTATCTATCTTGAGTAATTCAAATAATTGTCCTAATGTCAGCCAGCAGAAATCATCATATACTTCAATATCTTCATCTTCCTGAATTTCAACAATCATATTGCGATTACGCTTGCATAAAAACCGCGAGCCTTGCTCAGACTGCAACTGGTCAATCAAAAATTTATTATTTTTTCTATCCAAAAAATAATCTAAGTATTTTGGTCTGGAACCACCGTGAACCTGGGTAAAATTACTTCGCGTTGCCTGCACGGTTGGTGATATTTGCACCAAATTCACATTTCCGGGCTCCATTTTAGCCTGAACAAGAAAATGCACTACTCCATTTATTTTTTTTACTAAAAACCCTAATATTCCGATTTCTGGCTGATTGATAATTGGTTGCATCCAGTGACTGGTATGCCCAAAATTTGTTTGGACATCTATCCCTTCAATACGGAAAAATTTCCCACTCTCATGCACAAGATTACCGGTATCTTTTTCAAAATACCAGCCTTTTAATTTATTCAATGAGGTTTTCTCAACTAAAAAAGTGTTGGCCTGACAACGATTTTCTAACCATCTAAAGAATTCCGATAGCTTTAAAATACCCTCCTTGACAAGAGCGGATTTCAGGAATTCTTTTTCCCATCTTTTTTTTGAAACCATATCACTATCTACCTTTTGGTTCCTCCCGCCATGGCAATCCTTTAACTTTAAGATATTCTTCCCATGTCCTTATCGATTTTGACATATCATATTTAGTATTGGCAAGTATAAGACAAACACCATCCGGGCTAAAGTTATACATATGTATCCAGAGCATCCTTGGCACATAAATTCCTTTTCCAGAGTCATCAAGCAAAAATGTCTTAACCTCCTCTCCATCTGACACATCCACCTTCAACGAGCCATGTATGCCAATTAATACCTGATCTGTATCTCTATGAGCGTGGCCACCCCTGGCTACACCTAATACTACCTGATGAACATAAAATACCCTGGCAATTTGGAAAGGAATATGCTCTTCACCCTCAATAGCAGTCAAACGACCTCTTTCATCTCTAACATCCTGAAATTTAATCCAATCAACTATTTCTAAATTCATATCATCTGATTACCAATTTCTAATACCTTTTCATATACTTTGATTGTGCCTTCAGCCATACTTTCCAAACTAAACTCTCTTACTGCTGTTTTTCTTCCTTCTTCTTCAATCTTTTTCTTTAATTTAGAATCCTGCTCTATCCTGATTATACTTTCACTTAGGCTCTTGATATCTCCTTTGGGCACAAGAATACCCTTTTCTCCATCTTTAATTACCGTTGGGACACTGCCAATATTAAAGATCACAAAGAGTTTCACAAAAGAGTCAAAGATTTTTGAGAGAATAAATTTTTCCCTTTATTTCTTTGTGTACTTTGTGGTTAATTTCAGAGACCATCTAATTTTCTTCGTGTCCTTCGTGTTCTTCGTGGTGAATAGTTACTCAAAATGTAAAATTATCTCTTTCCTTTCAGCGTTAAAATACTTGAAGCAAAGATATTACCAATTTGAAATTTGATTTGTAATTTTGCATTTTGATATTTATATTTGATATTTAATATTTATTTGTTGTCTCCCCCAAATCCTATTTTGCAGAACCCTAAATTATAATAATACTATATTTTACTTCATTTTGTCAAGAGGCTGACCGAGAATCTTTTAAAAATATCTTCTACTATTTTGGTAAAACCTACTAATAAAAAGTAACTATTCAGCCACAGATGGACACAGATGAAACACGGATTTTATTTTTTATCCGTGCTAATCCGTGGCTGAATAGTTACTAATCTTTTATGTGATCTAATTTATTTCTATGTCTTCTCTGTTTCTCTGCGTCTGTGCGGTAAATTACCACCTGAACGGTTACTATTTTTCAATCTCTGAGAAATTGGCTATTTTTAAAAATAAACCGGCTATCATCGCCAATAACGCCAGTCTGTTCTTTCGTAACTCCTTATCCTCAACCATCACCATGACCTCATCAAAGAAATTATCAATTGGTTGGCGAAGTTGGGCTAATGTCCATAGATAGTTTGAATAATCCTTTTTTATCAGATAAGATTCTAATTCTTCTTTAATCTTTAGATAAACAGCATAAAGATTTTTTTCAGAATCTTCTACAAATAATTCCTTTCTGACTTCTGATTTGTGAGTTTTGATTTCTGTTTTCACGATATTCATTGCTCGTTTAAAGGCAATAATTAGTGGTTCAAAGTCAGCGGTTTTAGAAAATTTTGATAAAGCATCAGCCCTCTGGAGCACATCCAGAATATCATCTACACCTACGGATAATAAGCCTTGAGCTTGACTTGAAGTTACTATCCCTGGTTGTGAAAACATACCATTTATCAATATATTTTGCAATCTCTGGGTTAAAAAGGTTAACACCTCAATCGCTACCTTTTCTTTATCTCTTTTTATCTTACCCTCTAATAAAATCAAGGCATAGTCAATTAATTCCCGTAAAGATAAGGGAGGAATAGATGGGGTTGCGGGAATTTTAAAAAACTCAGCCGCTAAAATATTAATTATTCCCTGTGCCTGTCTTCTAAGTGCATACGGGTCTTCAGAACCACTCGGGATTAATCCAACACTAAAACAACCCACGATTGAATCTATTTTATCAGCAAGGCTCACGATGCTTCCAGTTAGGGTTTGTGGTAAAACCCCATCTGCCGAAGTCGGTAAATAATGTTCCCAGATTGCTCTGGCAACATCTTTATCTTCACCCGAACTAAGGGCATAGTAATAGCCCATTATTCCTTGAAGTTTCGGGAACTCGCCAACTATTTCTGTGGATAAATCTGCCTTTGCCAGTAATGCCGCCCGACTTGCCTTTGCGGTATTCTCTGGGGCTATTTTTTTCGAGATAAACTCGGCTAATTTTACAATTCTAAGTGTTTTCTCATAAACCGTGCCCAAATCCTCCTGCCAGACCCTTTCTTTTTCCTCCTCTAACCGTGATTCTAATGAAATCTTCTTATCTTGACTAAAAAAGAAAAAAGCATCGGATAGTCTTGCCGAAAGCACCCGCTCATTCCCTGCACGAATAATATTGAGCGTATCCTTAGTCACCTTTTCAGGATTAGTATTGGCGATGACTAAGAAATTTGGCAAAAAGTTATTTTCTTTATCGACAAGATGAAAATACCGTTGATGTTCGCGCATTGCCGAAACTAATACCTCTGGTGGTAATTTTAAGGATTCTTTCGCAAAGTTTCCCACAACCATCGTTGGATATTCTACTAAATAGACAACCTCATCTAATAATTCATCAAGTTGCGGGGCAAGGCAATTATTATCTTCACAATATGCCTTTATCTCATTGAGAATCATTGCTCGCCTTTTCGCCTGGTTCACGATGACAAAATTTTCCTTGAGTTTATCTTCATATTCAGCCGGATGATTAATTTTAATCACCCGGTTCGATAAAAATCGATGTCCATAAGAAATATTATCTGATTTCATACCGCTGAGTTCAAATTTTAGTTTCTCTTCACCCAAAAGGGCTAATATCCAGCGGACAGGTCGGGCAAAATAGAAATTTTTATCCTGCCAATACATCGATTTCGGGAAGGAGATAGATTTGATAATTTCCAGGAGGATTTTAGTTAAAACCTCTTTAGTTTCCTTGCCTGGCATTGTTTTATGTGCCAGGATATAGATACCTTTTGGTGTCTCTTTAAATTTTAATTCTTCTACGGCGATTCCTTGACTTCTGGCAAAGCCTATCGCGGCTTGAGTAGGTTTTCCGTCGGTGTTAAAAGCCGCATTCTTAGGCGGACCAATTGTTTCTGAAACTAAATCCTTTTGTCTTGAGGCGACCTCCTGAACATACAGCACTAATCTTCTTGGTGTGCCATAACTAAAAATACCCTTCTGTTCAATTCTTTCTTCTTGAAAAGCCGTATTGGTCAGGTTTTTTAACTGCTCCAGCGCCGGGGGAATATATCTTGCAGGTATCTCTTCTGTGCCTATTTCTAACAACAAATCTTTATTCATTCTGAAGATATTTTACTATACTTTTATATTTCTGTCAATAAAAATCAAGTGATTATTGTAATGGGTGAGTTATTTGGGTGAATAGTTATACCCAAATAAATTGAGTTTGCAAATATTTTGCTCTAAAAAGGGATCAAGGATTCGAGTAACCGTTCACCGCAGAGACACAGAGACGCAGAGAAAAAATTAAAAACTATTTACCAGACGCAGAATTCCATCACGGATTTTCATCAGTGCAAGCTTTTGAGGACCGACATATCATGATTGATTAACAAATTTGGTTTTGATGTCCTATGTAGGACAATAATTGCATCAATAATCTTTTCTGTTATCTGATTTATTTCCATGTCTTCTCTGTTCCTCTGCGTCTCTGCGGTGAATTACCACCTGAACGGTTACGGATTCGAGGGGGCAAGGATTCAAGTGCTTGAAAAATAAGGTGTTCACTCGACCCCTGGATCCCTTGACCCCTTGAATCCTTTCAAGAAAGTTTTTGCAAACCTGTTTTCTTTGAGTATACTACCCATCATTCTTCAGAGTCTCTTTGAGCATTGCCAAAAGCCGATTAGTATCTATGGGCTTTTCTATCCAGCCATAGAAGCCCATCTTCAAGGCATCCTTAATTACTGATTTAAGTGGTTTATCCAGCATTAGCATAACCACGACATCCTGGTCGATTTTCCGAACCTCTCTAAATATCTCCAGACCATTCATATCAGGCAAACCATAGTCTAAGAGGATAATATCATACTCCTTCTCCCGGACGCGAGCGATAACTTCCTCTCCATTTTTAGCCTCATAGACGATATATTTTTTACCTTCAAGAAAAATCTTGAGTTCCTGTCGCATCCTTTCGACATCATCGGCAATAAGGACAACTCTCTTTTTAGATTTCAGCACGGATTCAATTTGTTCTAAAAGTTTCTCTATATCAAATGGTTTATGGATACAGGCATAAGCCCCTTCCTTAAGTGCTTGATTAATCAAATCTTCAACTGCAAATCCAGTCATCATCAGGACACGAACCCCTGGGATTATTTCTTTTATTTTCAGGAATACCTCCACACCGTTCATATCTGGTAGTCTGATATCGAGGAGGCAGAGGTTATATGTAGTTTTTCTGACTTTCTCTATTGCCTCATACCCGGATTGGGCATAGTCAACCTCATAGCCCGAAATCTCCAGAATTCGTTTTACGATAAATCCCAGGTCTTTTTCGTCATCAACAATTAATATTTTTGCCATTTTTGATGCTCCTCCCATTAAAAAATTGTAACTGTTCACCGCAGAGACGCAGAGAAACAGAGAAAATAAATCAGATAACAGAAAAGATTATTGAGACAATCTCTACAAATATATCGCTCCTCTGGAGCTAATTATGATTGATAGATGGATTCTTCTATAAACATGTCATTCCTACGGAACTGTTTTTATCGCCAATCTAAGATAAAGAAGTGTTACCCACAAATACTAACTTGACAAGGCACTATTGTCGTGTTGAACAAATAACGCACGGAATTTGATTTTGGTAACTGGTGATTGGTAACTGGTAATTAAATACCGTTCGGCTGAGCTCAGGACGAAACTATTTAACCAATTACCAGTTACCAGTTACCAATTATTCGTTTGCAGGTTATGAAATCTGATGATGCCCCGTGCAAAACTTACTCAACACGACAATAGTGAATCTGCAAATAGATTTTATTTTTTCTCTGCGCCTCTGCGTCTCTGCGGTGAATAATCTCTCCCTAAATCGGCAGAAATACCACAAATGTTGTTCCCTTCCCAACTTCACTCTCTACCTCTATCCTGCCCTGGTGTGCCTCAATTAAACGCTGGCAGATAGCCAGACCCAGACCTATTCCTTTGCCTCTGCTGGTATAAAATGGCTCGAATATCTTGCTTATATCCTCTCTGGATATGCCTTTGCCCATATCCGAGATGCCTATCTTGATAAAATCTCCCTCTCTTTCACTTTTTACCTTTAACTTTTTACTCTTAGCTTCTCTCATTGCCTCAACCGCATTCTTCACCAGATTAACCAGCACCTGACGAATGCGGTCAGAATCCACATTAATCTCCGGCAGGTCGCTGGCTAAATTTTGCGTTACCTCGATATTAAAAAGGAATTTTGTCGGGAGTTCCTTTATTGCCTCCTTGATTAATTCATTCACCTGGCACTTAGTCGTTTTCAACTCAAGTGGCTTTGAGAAATTCAGCAGGTCATTGATAAACCCGGTTGCTCTTCCTATGGCATTATCCATCTGCTGGATAGTCTGCTGGGCATCAATATCCTCTTTGTGAGTCATCTTCAGATAGTATAGTCCTGATTTGATGACCTGTAATGGATTTTTTACCTCATGAGCGGCCTCAGCGGCAATCTGGGCTGTGGCGGCTAATTTTTCTGTCTCTATCAGTTTTTTTTGTAACCTCTTTCGTTCGGTGATGTCGTGAAATATCCCCTGAATTGTTGGCTTTCCCTGAATTAAAGTCACAGAGGTGGTGATGCTCACCGGGATTATCTTCCCTGATTTAGTGATTACCTCTGCCTCATCATCAACCCAGCCCTTATGTTCGATATGTTTGCGAAACATCTCTGCGTAGTATTGTGCCTTTTCTGGTGGATGAACTGTGGTTTGATGTGAGCCTTTAATTTCGCTCTTTTCTTTCTCTAAAAGAACCTCCGCAGATTTGTTACACTCAAGTATTATACCTGTTTGCGGGTCTGCCCAGAAGATAGCATCCTTTGCGTTCTCAAAGGCTAACCTAAATTTCTCTTCGCTCTCCGCAAGTGCTTTCTCTGTCCGTTTGTGCTCCATAATCTCGTTTCTTAGTTCCACAGTTTGTTCTTCTACCAATTCCTCAAGGTGCTCGGTATGTTTTTCTAATTCTTCCTCCATCCATTTCTGCCTGGTGATGTCACGGGCAATACCAACCAGACCAATGATATTACCGTTATCCTCAAACTGAGGAACCTTTATTGCTTGAAACCAGTATTTTCTTCCATCCACATCGGTCATATGCTTGGTGATTTCTTGAGGTTTGCCAGTTTTGAAGACTGTCTGGTCATCTTCGACATTCTTTTTTGCTTCTTCTGGGTCTTGCATCAATTCAAAATCGTTTTTCCCAATTACTTCTTCACGGGAAAGACCAAAAGCCTCTAACGCCTTATTATTGGCAATAATATACCTGCTCTCTAAGTCTTTAAAGAAGATGGCATCATGAGCAGATTCCACCATAGATTGGTATAACTTTAGTCTTTCCTCTGATTGTTTCAGTTTTTGATGTGATAAGCATCCTTTAAGGGAAATAGTAAATTCAGAGATAATATCACAGAGTTGAGAAGGTTTTTCTTTTTCAAATGGAGTTTCTTTGGCTAATTTTAAGAATCCCAGATTGTTGAGGCTATAAACAGCAAAAGCCTCTTTTTCTATCTCTTTCTCGGTAACAACCTGAGAGAAATCAGGTTCACATGAGGCAACTGTCCAGAATTTTCTGCCTTCCAGGAGGGTAAAGAGGGGATGATTAAGGGGTAGTCTGGTCTCTTTCACTCGAAACTCTGGATAGGCATAGATTAAAGAGGCGTATTCCTTGTCCTCTTTATCCAGATATTCGTTTTTTATCCAGATTGAGGCAAATCCAAGATTTTGTCGAGACATAAGTGCCTTTAAGAATATGGCACAGTTTTCTTTTAAATCCAGGGACTTACCAATAGAAAGAGCCAACTCGTAAAGCATAAAAATATCTTTTAGGACTTTTGATTTATTATTCATCCAAAACCTCCTTACCATTTCTCGCCTGGAGTTCTGCAACACTAAGAAACTGTAGTTCTTAAGCGGGTATTCTCCAAAAATCAAAATGCAAAAAGCAAATATAAAAATTACATATCAAAATGTAAAATTATCTCTTTCCTTTCAGCGTTAAAATACTTGAAGCAAAGATATTACCAAATTCCTCC
>JBFLYA010000023.1 GCA_040757115.1 bacterium
TGCATTGTAATTTTGATATTTGCATTTTGATATTTACATTAAAGTTCTTCTTGCTATCGCTCTCCCCAAAAGAGGAACCTATTTATGAAAAAGCAATAAGGTTCGCACTACATTTATCGAATGTCACGGGTTAATTCGTGTCCTTATGTGGTTAATTCCCCTAATTCTCTGTGAACTCTGTGCCTCTGTGGCTGAACGCTTACGAGTAATGCACCTTGAACAGTTACGAATTTTGAATTTTGGTCATTTTCACAAGGAACAAATTAAGGTTACCCAATTATTTCTAATCCATCCATATAACTTTGAAGTGCTTTTGGGATGGTTATTTTTCCATCCGGTAACTGATAATTTTCTAAAATAGCCACTACGGTTCTACCTATTGCCAATCCTGAGCCATTTAAGGTATGAACAAATTCAGGTTTGGAATCAGAGGTTCTTCTAAATCTAATCATTGCCCGTCTTGCCTGGAAATCCTCAAAATTACTACAAGATGAAATCTCACGATAGCCACCTGAGGCTGGCATCCAGGCTTCAATATCATAAGTTTTACTTGCAGAAAAGCCTAAATCTCCAGTACACAATGCCACAACTCGATAAGGGATTTCCAGTTTTTTTAACACCTCCTCTGCATCCTCAAGCAATCTCTCCAATTCTGTATAAGAATCTTCAGGTTTGGTGAATTTGACCAATTCTACTTTATTAAACTGATGTTGGCGGATTAAACCTCTTGTATCCTTACCATAGGCACCAGCCTCTGCCCGAAAACAAGGAGTATATGCGGTGTAATAAATTGGTAAATCCTCTGCTCGTAGAATTTCTTCTCGATGAATATTGGTTAAAGGGACTTCTGCTGTTGGGACAAGGTAATAATCTGTCTCTTCACATTTGAATAAGTCTTGTTTGAATTTAGGAAGCTGACCGGTACCAGTCATTGCCGCAGAATTGACCATAAATGGCGGGAGGATTTCTTTATATCCGTGTTCCTTTGTATGCAAGTCTAACATAAAATTAATTAATGCCCGCTCTAACCTTGCACCTGCTCCTTTGTAGAGGGTAAATCTTGCCCCGGTCATCTTCGCAGAAGCCTCAAAGTCCAGTATTCCCAGATTCTCACCAATCTCAAAATGAGGTTTAGGCTCAAAGGAGAATTTGGTTGGCTCACCCCAAATTTTTATCTGAGGGTTATCCTCACTTCCCTTGCCAAAAGGAACACTTGAATGAGGAATGTTCGGAATGAAAAGCAATTTCTCGTTTAATTTATCCTCTGTTTCCCTTGATTTATTTTCTAAATCTTTAATCTTTTCGCCTACTTCACGCATCTGGGAAGATAACTCGGTTATATCCTTACCCTGTTTTTTTAATTGTCCTATTTTTGAAGATGTAGTATTGCGGAGGTGTTGTAATTCCTCTAATTCTACGAGCAGTTTTCTTCTTTGCTCGTCTAAGGAAATAACCTCGTCCAATAAATTCTTCTCAGCACCTCTATCAAGGAGTGCCTTTCTTACCTTATCTAAATTTTCACGGATAAACTTAATATTAAGCATAATTTCTTTGCCTTTTTGCCTTTCGGTTTTCGTAACTGTTCACCGCAGAGGCACAGAGACGCAGAGAAAAAATTAAAATTTATGGACGAGGATGGATTAACAAATCTGGCTTGCCTGCTGAACATTCGGCAAGCAGGTCATAAGTATTTCAATGGCTGCACCAATAATCTTTTCTGTTATCTGATTTATTTCCATATCTTCTCTGTTCCTCTGCGTCTCTGCGGTAAAGGACTACCTGAACGGTTACATTATCCTTATTCCTGCTCCTATTCTAAATTGGAAAGAGTTCGCGGGCATCTTTTAGCAAATCAACTCGCTTTCTCTCAAAACCTGATGGTTGTTTTGAAGGGAGTTGGGCTAACATATCTGTCAATTTAGCCAGAGGCAAACCAATAACATTTGTATAGCACCCGTTTATCTTCTCAATAAATTGAGCCCCACGACCTTGAATACACAATCCGCCTGCTTTATCTAAAGGCTCTTTGGTAATTACATACCCGGCAATCTGTGGTTCAGAGAGTTTTTTCATTGTTACCTCAGTTGTTACGCTTTCAACTAAGGTATTTTTGGTAAAGGTATCAATAAGGGCTATGCCAGTTATAACCCTATGAGTCGTGCCTGATAATTCGCCTAACATCTTTTTTGCTTCTTCATCATTTCTTGGTTTACCAAATATTTTATCGCCTAAAGCCACAACTGTGTCTGCACCAAGGACTATTCCGGCTTTAAACTTTTTAGCTACATTTTCAGCCTTGGCTAAAGCTAATTTACAGACCCAGGCCTCAATGGCCATACCTTCGTCCCTGACCTCAGATATCTCTGGCGGGATTACTGTTACCTCAATCCCAATCTGTTCTAATAGTTTTTTCCGTTGAGGTGAAGAAGAGGCTAAAATTAAGTGATGATACATATTACAACTCCCTCTCATTGTAGATGGTTAGCGTCTGTCTTCAAGGATTCTTGTCCTATTATTTGGTGGTGTCTGAAAATAACTCTAATAGTGAAATCTATGCAGATTTGGTGTCCAAAAGGGATTTCCTCCAAAGAGCAAAATGCAAAAAGCAAATATAAAAATTACATATCAAAATGTAAAATTATCTCTTTCCTTTCAGCGTTAAAATACTTGAAGCAAAGATATTACCAAATTCCTCCAACTCTTTGAGAAACCCTGTTACTTCCTCTTTGAAATTTGATTTGTAATTTTGCATTTTGATATTTAATATTTGATATTTGATATTTATTTGTTGTCTCCCTCAAATCCTATTTTGCAGAACCCTATACACTATTTTAACCTTTATGCTAGATTAAGACACCACCCACTTTTACAGGACGGATAGATTTGTGATTTGGAATTTTGCAATTTACTCCGTTCTCCACCATAACCATATTTGTCCAGTAAAACTTGTGGGACAAACTTGCTGATACCTGACCGCACAACGCCTTCAATAATCTGTTAATTGATAATTATCCTCTTCCTCCCATTCTCTTATCTTTTTCTTGACCTGATGTCGCTTTATCATATAAACCACAAGACATAAAACAGGAAATATAAGCCAGAGTAAATAACTACTCGTAACAACAGAAACCCAGTTAAATCTTTTCTTCAAAGACGCATACCAGTTAGTTTCTAACTTCCCAAAATCCATCCCGAATGATTTGTTAAAGGCTGAATTAAATTCAGTGCCATAACTTAATTCTTTTATTAACTTAATAACCTTTTCTTTACCATACCGATTTATCATAAACAAAACAATATCAAAACTTTGTGCATAAGCTAATTGTGTTTGGAAGTCATCCCGGGGAAAGGTATAAGTGAGACTTGAAAAAGGGAGTAATTTGTCAGTCAGATATGCCTGACCGAGGTACATATTATTTACTAATTGCCATTCTTTCGCCTCATACATAGCCAGCCCTTCATTTAACCATCGTGGTAAATAGCCTTTTTTGAACACCGCACCTAAGACAATATGAGTAAGTTCATGCCTGATTGTTTTTTCAAGGGTAATATTTAGATTACTTTTAGGTGATTGAATGACAATAATGTTATCTTTACCAACACAGGCTTGTCCCACAATTTGTTTTTGGACACCTTTATTGGCTAACTCAAACTCTTTTCGAGAAGGAAAAATAAAGATAAAAGTCCGTTGGTCCACAGTAAATCCAATATCGGCAGTAATTGTTTGATAAGATTCTTCGGCGATTTGAATAGTTCTAAGTGCTACCTTTTTATCAGATTGCGTGAAATGTATCATAAAATGTTGACTTTGTAGAGATTGCCATTGTTGTGAGCAAAGAGAGAAAGGGAAAAAGAGAAAACATACGATGATAATAATTTTATTTACCATTTTAATCTTATCTCAATTATTCCGTTTTTTACCCCTTTAAGTGATGAAACCATAGCCAGAAGGGTATTATACATAAAATCAGCCACAAAATGACCAAGTGGTATTTTTTTACCATTTATTTTTATTTCTATTTTTGGCTCATTAACTTTATTTTCCATCATTCTCCTGAAAATAGTTTTTTCACGCAAAGGACGCAAAGGTAATTTTTTCCCTTATTTCCCTTTGGGTTCTTTGCGTGCTTGGCGTGAAACTTCCTTTTCCCTGAAAATAGGGGTTCGGGGATTCTTTTATTCCCGAATCCCTTTATTTTCATCCTCCTTCTTCTCCAAAGAGCAAAATGCAAAAAGCAAATATAAAAATTACATATCAAAATGTAAAATTATCTCGTAACTATTCAGCCACAGATGGACACGGATGAAACACTGAAAATTCGTAATCCGTGTCCGTTTTCCGTGTCCGTAATTAGGCTGATGGCTGATGGCTGAAAATTCAGGTATAGTGCCTCGTGTCTCCTCTCCTTCTCCGTTTCTCCCTTTCTTCGTTTCCCCGTTTCCCCTCTGCCCTCTGCTATTTATCCGTGCTAATCCGTGTTAATTAGTGGCTGAATAGTTACAGTTATTCTTCATGAAAGATTAAGCCTGTAAAGATATAGATTTCTGTCTCTTTTTCTTTCCAGGCGTTTGGCGGGAGGCCCGCTTTATAACAGGTATGGGTAAGGAATTGTTCACGATTCCAACCTTGCTCGGTGGCTACCTGAGGAAGAAGTAAGCCTGAATTATACCCTTTGACCATATAAAGTCCATGTTTGCCTATTTCAATTTGCTCAATATCATTTATTCGTGTTAATTCTGAGAGAACCGTAATTTCAATCTTTATCTGGTCTAATTCATCTTTGGTTACAGGTGAAAATCTTGGGTCTTCTGTTGCGGCGGCAATAGCCATTTTACTCACAGCTTGAGCTACTGGGGCAATAGCCTTGATGTAACCAATACAACCACGCAATTGCTTATTTTTGGTAAGGGTAACAAATGCACCCGCCGGCTCTTGAAGCTCGGGATAATCATCTACCTCTACTGGTGGAATGTGCCTGTTTTTAATATAATCTTCTATCGTCCTTCTGGCAATTTTAAGCAATACCCCTTGTTCTTCCTTATCTAACATCATAGCTTTTTCCTCCTTTTGTGCAAAGATAACTGCTCCATAGCCAACTACTTTTGATTTATCACCAATTATTGGCACATCACCCGAATTAGCATAATTTAAAACAGTTGCCTGGTGGATTCCAAGTTCTTTGGTGACCAACATTAATGTCAAAACCGCCCCAACTCCACAAAGCAAGGTGCTACATTTCTCATGGGGTTCATTGAGCCAGGCAACTAATTCATTAATATTCATCTCTTTGATTAAAGAGAGGGTTTTTTTATCTACCTTGTTGGCTATTTCATAAGGTGGATAATGAGTCATATCGGATGAGGCAATGAATAAAATATTTTTGCCTTTACTATTTAAAATAAGACTTCTGGCTAAAACTTGAGCGTCATTTGGATTACTCATAAGTATTGGAACAATTTTAAATTCTTTCAATACCCGTTGAAGAAAAGGGATTTCAACTTCTAACGAATGCTCTTTCTCATGGACTTGAGGTAAAGATTTAATTTTTGGGTCTGACTTGATTAATGCAGAGGTCAGCTCAGTGTCTATCTTTACCAATCCAAATGGTGTCTGATAAGCATCAGATGTATCAACGGCAATACCATCAAAATGGGCAAAATGGCTCATTCCTATTATCACTACGGTATCAAATGAAAGTCCTTCGAGTTGTTTAAAACAATGAGCCGCGACCTCTCCTGAATAATCATACCCGGCGTGAGGCACCATTAAACCAATTATTCTACCCTCAATCTTTTCTTTTTGGACATTATTTAAGAAGCCGTTGATTTGATTTTTTAACTCTGTTGGGTCAGCGGGATAAAAACCACCAGCCACTGCTGGCTGACGAATATTTTGAGGAATGTCTTTGCTCGGAGTTTGTGTTTGTGAACATCCCTGAACAGGTAATAATAGGCTTAAACTGATAATAAGTAATTTGTGCCACATTTTAATATATCCATAGGAAGTAGAGAGTAGAAAGTAGAGAGTAGAGAGAAAATCTTTCCTCCACCTATGTTTCCCTATTTTCATTCTTCTCGGTTCATGTCCGTTCTCCTGAAGTAACCGTTCAGCCACAGAGGCACAGAGTTCACAGAGAATTAGAGAAATTAGCCACAAATGGACACGAATTAACCTGTGACATTCGATAAATGTAGTGCGAACCTTTAGGTTCGCTTTCCTGCTTGCCAGAAGCGAGGCTAAAGCCTCGCACTACAAATCTTTTTATTATTCGTGTTCATTCGTGGTTATATATTCCCTCTGTGTTCTCTGTGACTCTGTGGCTATATCCCTGAACGGTTACCTCCTGAAAATATCCGCAAGATTATTTTCCTTCAGCCTCAGCTTTGAGTGGCCACTCTTCTTTATTAAAGAATGCCTTTAATTTTTCCTCAACGATTCTGGGGTTATCACCGGCTTGAATAGATAAAACACCTGTAACAATCAGGTCTTTTACAAAAACCTCATTTTCATTTAATCTTTTTAATTTCATAGCAATAGGAATAAGAACCAGGTTAGCCAGAGCAACACCATAGAAAGAGGCAATAAACGCAATTGCCAGCGAGTGAACCGTGGTCATAATGTCTCCACCCCCCATTTTCCCCAGGGCACCGGTTAGCCCCATAATCGCGCCTAAAATTCCCATAGTTGGGGCAATACCTCCGGCAGACATAAAAATATCCTCGCCTAATTTATGTCTATGTTTCATATGGGTTAAATCTATATCAAGGATTTCCTCAATCAATTCGGGGTCTACGCCATCCACCACTAACTGAATGCCTTTTTGAAAATATGGGTCTTTAATATTTTCGATATCTGCTTCTAAAGCTAATAATCCTTCGCGTCGAGCCTTCTGAGCAAAAGCAATCATTGTTTCAATAATCTCTTTTGGTTCTTCTTCCTTATTAAAAAACATAATTTTTAGGAAGGTTGGCGTCTTCATTAATTCCTTCATCGTGAACATCGCCCCGGTCGCCAGCACTGAGCCTGAACCAATGATGACCGCACCAGGGATGTTCAAATATCCCTGACCAACTATTCCTATCTCTTCAAGTAACACACAACCAACACAAGCGGCAATACCACCTATGATTCCAAAGACACTAACTATATCCATTTTTGTCTTCTCCTGAAAATAAGGAAGTAGAAAGTAGAGAGTAGAAAGTAGAAAGTAAAGAAAACATCACTCCTCACGCCTATCTCCTTACCTCCCATCTTCTATCTCCTACCACTATTTTCATTCTCATTTGTGAACCAACGGTTCATGACCGTTTCCCCTGAAAATCGGGACTCGGGACTCGGGGTTCGGGAAGAAAGAAACTCTCAGCAATTCCCCCTTAATAAAGGGGGTTAGGGGGTTGTCCTTCTCCCATTTTCATTGCCCTTTGTGAGCCCTGGCTCATGTCCGTTTCCCCTGAAAATAAGGAAGTAGAAAGTAGAGAGTAGAAAGTAGAAAGTAAAGAAAACATCACTCCTCACGCCTATCTCCTTACCTCCCACCTTCTATCTCTTACCACTATTTTCATTCTCATTTGTGAACCAACGGTTCATGAGCGTTTCTCCTGAAAATCGGGACTCGGGACTCGGGGTTCGGGAAGAAAGAAACTCTCAGCAATTCCCCCTTAATAAAGGGGGTTAGGGGGTTGTCCTTCTCCCATTTTCATTGCCCTTTGTGAGCCCTGGCTCATGTCCGTTTCCCCTGAAAATAGTTTTTGCCACAAAGACTCAAAGGCACAAAGTATAAATTTTATGGTGACTCAATTATTACATTTATTATAATATATAATTTTATTGATGTCAAGAAAAAATTTGGCAAGATTATGAAACTCAAGTAGTATAATGGGCATTAAGGCGGACATATTCCATAGATAAATCACTGCCTAAGACCATTATTTCCTGTCTGCCTTGTTTTAAGTCAATCGTAATTAAGATTTCTTTTTGAGATAAGATATTTTTAACTTTATCTAAATTAAAAGCTATGCCCTGTCCATTTTTTGCAATTAATTCTCGGTCGAAATAGATATCAATTATGTTCGGATTTATTTTTATCCCGGAATACCCACAGGCAGTTATAATTCTTCCCCAATTAGGGTCCTGACCATAAAAGGCACATCTAACGAGTTGTGATTTGGCAACACTCATTGCGACCTGTTTTGCCTCAAGAAATGATTTTGCTCCTTTAACATTAATTTTTAGAAGTTTAGTTACCCCTTCTCCTTCTTCTACCATCTTTTGGGCTAAATTTGAACATACATAATCTAATGACTGTTGGAATTTGTTGAAATCATTCGTGTTAGAAGAAGTTATCACTTCATTTTTTGCAAGACCATTGGCTAAAAGAATAACCATATCATTTGGGCTTGTATCTCCATCAATGGTGATTAAGTTAAAGGATTTATTCACCGCCGTAGTTAATGCCTTTTTTAATAATCTTTTACTGATAGCGACATCTGTAGTGATAAAAACTAACATTGTGGCTAAATTTGGGCATATCATTCCGGCGCCCTTTGCCATAGCGCCTATTTTTGCCTTAATTCCACCAGTTAGTTCAAATTCCAGAGCAATCTCTTTAGGTTTAGTATCCGTTGTTAGAATAGCCCATGCGGCATCTTCACTTTTTGGACCCAGGAATTTAATTAATTGTTTTATTCCCTTTTCAATCTTTTCCATTGGTAATGGTTTTCCAATGATACCTGTGGAGGCAACTAAAACCGTCTTTATCGGCACGCCAAGAGAAAGTGCAGTAATTTGTGCCATTTTTTTAGCATCTTTTAACCCTTGCTTGCCGGTACAGGCATTAGCATTTCCACTATTAATGATGATAGCGTGGATTTTTTTTGAGGTTTGTAGATGTTCTTTTGTTACAATTAAAGGAGCAGCCTTAAGTTTATTCCTGGTAAATAGAGCTACAGCCGTAGCGGGTATCGGGGAATAGATAAGCGCTATATCTTTTTTCTCTGGTTTTATGCCGCAGTGCCCTCCGGCAGTTAAAATGCCATTTATAGATGTAATCCCACCATTTATCTCTTTCATTTAAAACTCTTCTCCTGAAAATAAGGAAGTAGAAAGTAGAGAGTAGAAAGTAAAGAAAACATCACTCCTCACGCTTATCTCCCTATCTCCCACCTTCTATCTCCTACCACTATTTTCATCCTCATTTGTGAACCAACGGTTCATGAGCGTTTCTCCTGATAACTGAAATGGTAACCGTTCAGATAGTAATTCACCGCAGAGGGACAGAGAAGACATGGAAATAAATCAGATAACAGAAAAGATTAGGTAATACATAAAACATCAAAACCAAATTTGTTAATCAATCATGATATGTCGGTTCTTAAAAGCTTGCCCTGATGAAAATCAGGGATGGAATAAAGTGTGTGGTAAATAGTTTTTTATTTTTTTCTCTGCGTCTCTGTGTCTCTGCGGTGAACGGTTACCTGAAATGGAGTATTGGAGATAATTCTATCACTCCCTTACTCCAATTCTCCCTCACTCTAACTAAATTTGCTCTCTAAAATTTTTGACTTCTTCAAATTCTTTTATTAATACTTCTGAATTAGTATTTTTAATCAAATCTTCCCATTTCTCAAGGATTTTTTTAAAATTATCAATAGATTTTAAAAGTTCCTCTTGATTGGTCAGGCAAATATCTCGCCACATCACCGGATGACTGGCGGCTATTCGGGTTGTATCTTTAAATCCAGAGGCTAATAGCGATATGATTTTTTTATCCTGCATTTTTATTAAATCAACTAAGGCTGTGGCGATGATATGAGGTAGATGACTTGAGTAAGCAATTAATTCATCGTGTAGTTCTGGGGACATTTCTACTACCTTTGCTCCAATACCTTCCCATAACAAGCGAACAGTTGATATTGCCTTACCATTAGTTTGAGGAATAGGAGTGATGACACAGGTTGCTCCTTCAAATAAGTCAGGTTTTGCGACCTCAATTCCAGACTCCTCTGAGCCGGCTAAAGGATGTGCACCAACAAAATGTATCTCACCAGAACTAAAGGACGGGGTAAGTTTTCTTACAATTTTTTGCTTGGTGCTCCCAACATCCATAACAATAGTTCCCATCTTTAAATAAGGCACCATCTGGTTAGCGATGTCCATAATCGAATTAACCGGGACGGCTAAAATAACTAAATCTACCTTTTTTACCCCAAAGTAAATATCAGTTACAATTGAGTCAACGGCGCCTAATTTTAATGCCTGTTGTAATTTTTCTTCTCGGCGGCCAATACCAATTATATTTTGAACTAAATTAGCCTTTTTTAAAGCCAATCCTAATGAGCCGCCAATTAATCCGACGCCAATTATGGCTATTGATTTTATCCCTTCCATCTCACTATCCCCTGTTCTTTCTCTCATAGAGCTTCAAACACCTCAATATTAAATAAACCTATGTTACTACCAATTGCCTCATCAACGGTAAATATTACCCAGGTAATATTGCGTGGTTTAAAAGTAAAGGCATTTCCCGTCCCATTATTTGATAAAGCACTTATGGGAATAGAACTACCATCACTAAAACTCATAGTTCCTTTTATTATCCTTTCACTATAGTCCTGTCTATCATATAAAATCACCCGATTTACCAAATGAGGTTCTTTCCAGATTAATTTAAGATATGGTCTTGAAACTGAACCCGTTGATACCCATTTATCACGGTTGCCTTCATCCTTTGTTTGCCCATTGCGAACAATTCCTGATGAGACTGAAATACTTGCATATTGAGCAATGTTAGCTGGATAAACCTCAAATTCTGCTAAACCACTATTCAACCCCTTGCAGGAGTCTATTACAAATTTGACCCATGAAATTCTTCTTGGTGGAAAAGTAATAACCGTTTCTGCACTATTGTTTGGAAGTGCCCCAACCTTTATTTTTAATGTCTTATCGCTAAAAATAAGAGTCCCTCCAGTTATCCAGTCATCCAGATTCATTCTATCACGCAAAATTATTTTATCTATCAAATATGGCTTATCCCAATCTAACTTAATCCATGCACCCGTTCCTTCTGAATTACTTACCCATTCATGGAGATAGTTTTCAGGGTTGTAAAAAACATCAACCATTCCATCAACGGCTTTAGTCCCTAATTGGGTAGTAGAGGTATTTTCTGATGAAACAGTAACAGTAGATAGAAAAGCAATATTTGAAAAATCACGCAGCCAAAAGATTTCATCAGATTTAACAAATGAATAATGATAGTCGTTGACTTTAGATGTATGACAATGAATTGCCTTATACTTTAAATTTACCGTTGGGTCATTAAGGGGAGTTTTAAGCATAGCAGGTGGAACAGATATATGATGAATATCAGACCATTTTCGAGGTGTCAGTATCCCAAGCGTAGTTGGACAGGTAAATGGGACAACTTGATGGACATCTA
Organism: bacterium; assembly: GCA_040757115.1. NCBI lineage: Bacteria > bacterium. The sequence goes on from JBFLYA010000023.1 coordinate 11,439, forward strand.
AATTTCTCGCAGGCCATTTGTCATCTCCACTCACTGAATGCACAATAGCCGCATAAACTTTTGGAGAATAGGAAGGCATTTGCCTTTTTATCGACACTATTGATTCCACAACAAATTGATGAACTCCCTGATGGTCACGATGTAAATCATGTAATCTTGTAGTATAGATAGTTTCTGGTAATTCTTCTTTTAATATTGATTTAATAGCTTTTTTAAGGTTCTTTTTGGTAAGTAATGCTGGTTCGCCAAACTTAGTTGTAAAGTAATCAGGATGGTCAGGTAATCCATAAGTATAATTCCAATTTTCTCTATGAGGTAAGTAAATTAGCGTATTTTCATTAGATTTATCAAATAAATCTCGTATGGTAGCCGCTCTATATCCTAAAAAATAAATATCATTTGGATTTAACCCTAAAGTAGCCAGACCGTTAATTGATTCCTGTAAGGCAATACGACCTTGCTCTTTTGTATCAGGGTCACCATTGGTAACTATTACCACTTTAATACGGTCACCGTCGTTGACGGCACAATTTATAATACCAGCCGTCATTAAAACTTCATCATCAGGATGAGGTGAAAATACGACAATGTTTTTGGAAAGACAGTTACCGGTAATTAAAAGAAACCAACATAGAAAAAAAGTTCTTATCTTTACCATTTTGTAATCAAAAGAAAGAAACATAGATTTATCTTCCTCGGAACATATTTTAACACATAAAAAAACTTTTGGCAAGAAAAATTTTTCGTAAGCGTTCAGGTGGTGTAACAAAAGGAGATGTGGAGATTAAGGAGATAGGGAGATATTATAAAAAAATTGAAATTAATAGAAACTAATAGAAATTTATGGAAATTTGTTGTTTTCCACAATCAATTTCTACCTATTTCTATAAATTTCAATCTATTTCTATTATCTTATCTCCATATCACTCTTATCTCCTTATCCCCTTTCTTACACTTTTGATATATAGCCTGAACGGTTACATTTTTTTCTTGACAATTCCAAAAATATATGTAAAATGGAACTATGTATTCCAGATTACTAAAACCGCCCGAAGATAAGAGTTTTTTTTTATTTGGTCCGCGTGGAACAGGAAAGACGACATGGGTCAAGTCAACCTTTGGCAATGCCCTTTATTTAGACCTACTGGAATCTGAATTATTTAATGACCTTATGGCTAATCCTAAAAGGCTTGAAAATTTTATCCCCAAAGATTTTAAAGACTGGATTATCGTAGATGAAGTCCAAAGGGTTCCTGAACTTCTAAATGAGATTCATCGACTGATTGAGAAATACAGGTATAAATTTATTTTGACAGGTTCAAGTGCGAGGAAATTGAGGAGAAAAGGACCAAATCTACTTGCTGGTAGAGCTTTACGATATTCTTTCCATCCCCTTACAGTCGCCGAACTCGGCAATGATTTTAATCTAAGCCATTCTTTAGTATATGGACAACTGCCTTGTGCTTATACGGAATCTGCTCCCCAAAAATATTTGGAAAGCTATGTTAAAACCTATTTGCAGGAAGAAATAGAACAGGAAGGATTAACCAGGAATTTAGGAGCATTTTATAGGTTTTTGGAATCTGCCAGTTTTTCACAAGCCTCTGTTTTAAATACCTCCTCAATAAGTCGTGATTGTGCGGTTGACCGTAAAGTAGTTGAAAATTATTTTACGATATTAGAAGATTTACTTATCGCCTATAAGGTGTTTGTTTTCACTAAAAGGGCAAAAAGGCGGCTTGTTTCTCATCCTAAATTTTATTTTTTTGATGTTGGGGTCTATCGCACATTAAGGCCAAAAGGGCCTTTTGATATGCCAGAGGAAATTGAAGGACATGCGATGGAAACCTTACTGTTTCAAGAATTGAAGGCTATAAATGACTACCTTGATTTGGGCTATCAGATATTTTATTGGAGGACTTCCAACAATATTGAGGTAGATTTTGTCTTATATGGCGATAAGGGACTCAAGGCATTTGAAATAAAACGAACCAGAAAAATTACTCCCTCTTTGATTAGAGGACTAAAGGCATTTCTAAAAGATTATCCCCTCGCTAAAGCCTACTTTCTTTATGGTGGAGAACGCCGACTTTATGAAGGTGATATTGAAATCATTCCTATAGAAGAGGCAATGAAAAACCTTCCTTTGCTTCTTGGCTAATTATACAGGTTTTGGTTAATAAGTGTAAGAAAAGGATTCACAATAATATCTAATCAGTTCATCTAATCTCTTTACCTGTTTTTCCCTCGAGAAATTGCTGATAAAATCATCATCAGGAGAAATCCTTACCTCATCTTTAATTATAGCATTTATGCTTTGTTCTATTAGCCTCGTATTATCACCGCAAAAAATGCCTAAACCAGTTTTTTGCAATATACCTCCTACATAAGAAGAAGGACTTATTCCCAGACAAAGAATAGGTTTTCTTAATGCCATATACTCAAATAATTTTGCGGTCAGAACACCGTCGTTTTCTTTATCTCTTTCAATAAAAAGCAAAACATCCGCCTTCTTCTGCTCAGAGAGGGCATCTTTAGTAGAAAGAAACCCTTTATATTTTATAATATCTTTTGTGTTAGGATATTTATCAAAAAACTTATCAAGAATAACCTTTGTCTCATAAGCACCATAAAATGATATCTCTACTTTATCTTTTAAATAGGTATAATTTTTATCTATGACCTCAAACAGTCTTTTGGGATTACTTCTCCTCTCATAAAGAGTCCCTGTATAAATAATAGTCTTCTTTGATTCAGGAAAATCATCTACCCTTATCTCTCTTAACAATTCCTCATCATAACCATTTTCTATAACGAATATATCTTTTGTCTTTTGTGGATATTTTTCTTGTAGCCACTGCTTCAATATCTCCGAAACGACAATAATTACATCTGAATGATTAATACATTTTCGTTCTAAAAAACCTTCCGTAAGAGTAAATGGAAACAATCCAGAATGGACAGGATTTTGTGTCCATAAATCACGGAAATCTTGAATCCAAAGAATATCCTTAAATCTTTTTTTTAAAGCCAAGCCCACCAAATTGCCTACAGGAGGAGGGGAGTTGGTGATAATAATCTTTATATCATGTTCTTGAATTAGCATTTTAGCCTTTTTATAAGCTTGAAAAAACCATAAATCAGAGAAAGTAGGCATCCGGGTAGTACCAAACAAAATACCTCTACTTGATAAATACCTATTAAGTATTCTTAATCCTTTATCCAGCAATAACTCAATTAATCGTTTTTTATGGGAACCACCAAATTCATTACTTATCGGTCCCTGCACCTTAAATATCCTTTTAATCAAACTTCTGGGATCAAAGTATCTCAATCTATATGACTGAAAAGCAGAGCAATCAACCACAAAATTTTTCGTTCTTTCATCATCAGGAGTATCGGCAGTAAGGATACTAACTTTATGCCCAAGTCTTTTGAGATATTTAGCCCAGGTATATACCCGTCTACAACCCGTTGAATTCAAAGGTGGAAAGATGTAACTAATAATAAGAATATTTGCCATTTCTTTAGTTGCTCCTTTTTGTAAATAATTCTAAAAGTGTCTTAGCGGTCTTTTCCCAGGAAAATAACTGCACTCGTTCTAATCCCTTTTGGATAAGATTTTCTTTTAGGTTGATGTCAGTTAAACCTCTATATATTCCTTCACTTATTTCTTGAATATTTAACGGCTCTACAAAAATAGCCGCATCATTTAAAATCTCTTTAAAAATAGGAATATTAGAGACTAAAACAGGACATCCACAAGCCATTGCCTCTAAGGGTGGAAAGCCAAATCCTTCATACAGAGAAGGAAAAATAAATAACTCAGCCCCATTATATAACTTAACCAAATCCTCTTGAGGAACATAATTTAAAAATTTAACTTCTGCAGGAGAAAATTTTAGTTTTTTATAAATTCTATAAATTGACGAATTTTGCCAACCTTTTCCTCCAGCAATAAGAAGGGGATAGTTTAGTTGTGGATAATTTCTTCTAAATAAGGCATAGGCTTTAAGTAAATTCTCAATATTTTTCCTTGGCTCTATAGTCGATACTGTCAAGAGATAATCTGTAGAGGTATGAAATTTGTCAGCAATATATTGTTTGGTCTGGGTTTTAGGAAGAGGACGAAATTCTTTTTGACAAATACCAGGATAAGCATATTTGATTTTATTTCGAAGTTTTGGAAATTTATCTTTTATTTCTAATGCCACAGATTCCGAAATGGTAATAATTTGATGTGCCTTTAAAAGAGAGGTTTTAAAAAACAAAGGAAAGATAATACGATTATCCCATTTTAGTGTTGATGGATAATAATAATAGGTTAAATCATAAACAGTTAATATTGTCTTGACACGAGAAGGAAGGTTTATAGGTAAAATAGATTCAGTTGCCCAGAAGATGTCAATAGCATCTTTTCTTAAGTCATTGTTGGCGTTAAACTGCATCCAGCAGGTAGCCATAGTGTTTAACCTGCCCTTTTTTATTCGCAAATGCCAGGAGGAAGGAACCTCTTCAAAAGGAATTTGTAAGGAATTGGGTGCATATAAAAAATATTGATTCTCATCATCTATCTTATGTAACTGTTTAATGATATTGTATAAATAAACACTTGTTCCTGTAAATTTTCTGGCTAAAGGATATGCAGATATACCGATTTTCATTAGACCTCCCCCCATAAGCATCTTTTGTAAGCGTTCAGTTGATATAAGAAAAGGAGTAACCGTTCAGGCTATATATCAAAAGTGTAAGAAAGGGGATAAGGAGATAAGAGTGATATGGAGATAAGATAATAGAAATAGATTGAAATTTATAGAAATAGGTAGAAATTGATTGTGGAAAACAACAAATTTCCATAAATTTCTATTAGTTTCTATTAATTTCAATTTTTTTAATAATATCTCCCTATCTCCTTAATCTCCACATCTCCTTTTGTTACACCACCTGAACGCTTACGAAAAGGAGATGGGAAGATTACGAAAAGGAGATTAAGAGATTAGGGAAAAAGATTAATATAATTCCACTTTACTTAACTTCTCAATATCTCCATATATCTCTCTCTTTATCTCCTTATCCCCTTTTGTAACTATTCAGCCACAGATGGGCACGGATGAAACACTGAAAAATTCGTAATCCGTGTCCGTAATCAGGTTGAAGGCTGAAGGATTTTTCTCTTTCTGACTTTTGTTTTCTATCCTTCTTGATTCTCTGCCAGTGGAGGAAGATTCCACCCCCTTAATCCCCCGCCAGCGGGGGAGAATCCACCCCCTAACCCCCGCCCTTATCGTTACCCATAAGTTTTACTGGACAATGTTACATTCATTCACAATTCGCAATTCACCATTCACAATTCACAATTTCTTCCCTAAATCTTCTTAAAATGGTGAATGGTGAATTGTCAATTGTGAATTGTGAATTATTACTCTTCACGGTGTCCAGTAAAAATTGTGGGACATGCTAAGAACCCCCGCCAGCGGGGGACAACCCGCCTCTGCCCTCTGCCCTCTGCCCTCTGCCCTCTGTATTTATCCGTGTTTATCCGTATCAATCAGTGGCTGAATAGTTACCAATTATTTTTATCTCCTCCTCCCCTAAATTATACAACTTATAAATCAAACTGTCAATTTGGTCATCTATCCTTTCTATTTCCATGTCAATTTTAGTTAGATGGGGATTGGACACTTTTGCCCTGAATTCATTCATCATCAGATTAATCCTATCAAGGTTATATTCTACTGAATGAAGTTTGGCAGAGGTTTTATAGACTAAAGTGATAAGGTTAGTTAAGATAATATCAACCACTATGCCATCTCCCCACTTTTTCTTTTTCCTTTTTTCCTTTAAGAATTTATTGATGGTATAGAAAATGAATAATCTCAAATTTTCGTCTTTAATGATTAATTCTAAAACAGGGGTATGGATTTTCGGTTCACTATCAACCTTAAATATAATTGACTCATTCTCTTCATAAATCTTTATGCCAGTAATTTGAGCTTCTGTTTGGGCAGAGATACCCGCTTTCTTCTCAATATATTTACTATACCCAGCCTTACTATAATAGGCATCTTTTAAAGATAGTGCTTCATAATCCGGATAATTGTTGATTAATTGGTCAAATCTCTTTAGCGTCAGATTTCTTTGCTTATGAAGATTAAGTATCTCATCAACTAACTTAACCAACTCATCATACACCGCCTTTGAGTCCTGATTATCAAAGTCAATTTTATAGATAGGTATTTGTTCAATACTTTCGGGATAGACATTTAGTTCATAACCAAGCATCAAATAGAAATAGAAGTTAATTAATTTTGAATTGATAAATCCTAATAGATACTTCAGGTCATAGTTTTTAGATGTTTGTATTTCATCTTCTTTAATATAAATCTTATGTTTTCGTAATACACTCTGCTCAATGGCACATAATTTATGTTTTAGGACACAACAAGAAAGGGAATGGTCAGTATAAAACCTTTCATTATCAAAACAAGCAATAAGCCCTTTCTTCCCTGTTACTTCACTTATGACTAATTTTTCATTTTCAAACAATTCCGGCAATGATGGGCGGTAGAGTTTTTCCTTATCATACAAAAACCATTTGCCTGCCGAATCTATCAAGTATCTGCTGACATTTTCTCCTTTAATCATTTTTTTACAATGTTTATTGATTGGTTCATTTAAGTGAAATTTCTCTATGGGCACACCTCTTACGCCCCAGGAAACGGCGGCTATATCGCCAAGATAAAGGCTTTTGGCTTTAATCTTATCAATAATGCCCAAAGTCTTTCCATTTAATTCCAATCTAAACATATTGTCAGGGGTATGTTCATAAACAGATTGTTTAACTTCAAGCACCCCATCAGTTATTTCGTTCTCTATTTTAGGGTCTTTTTGAGGGAGAATAATCTGGATAGTATGGTCAGGCATCTTTCCTTTTTGACAAATGATAATGATATTTCGCACCACTGCATCCTGGAATATACGATATTTTTTTAAATCAACAATGGTCAGGATTGAGGTATTTTCCAGTAAATATTTTCGCAAGTGCTGAGCATAATTTTGAGTTAAAAATGGATATGGAATGATAAAGCCCAATTTGCCACCTTCTTTAAGTAAATTTATTCCTCGTTCCATCATCCCAATGTAGATATCAAATCTTTTGACAGCGGTGGTATAATTTTTCATATAAAACATTCGCTCATCGGTTGGCAGGTTTTCTACATTGACATAAGGTGGATTGCCAATAACTATATCAAAACCTTCTACCTCTGGGAATTCTATTTGCCAGTTAAATATCTTATTGGTCTGGTGATGTTCGAAGTATTTATTTAATGGCTCATTTAGTTTTATATTTAATTCATCACTAATTTCCTTGATTGAATCAAGGATTTCTTTATTTTCTTGCCCATTTTTAAGTTTTGCCCGCAGGCTAATAAGTGATTGTATTTTATCTTCAGATACATCCGTAGGTTCTGCCGAAATAAGTGAATTACCGACTTTAATATTTTGATTAAGGAGATAAGGTAATTTTTGTTTTCCAGACATTTTCTCAAAAGCCTTTAAGATTAAATTTATAGTTGCTATTTCTGCGGCAGCCGAATCGATGTCCACACCGTATAAATGCTCACAGAGAATCTTGCGAGGATAGTCTAATACCTTTTGAGGTAATTGTTGTAATTCAAAACCCAGACTACTTTGTCCATGTTTTTTAAAGTATTTCTCCATTGTTTCTACCTGGAGTTTCTCTATTCGCTCATTTTCCTCTTCATAAAACTTACTTAAGATATCAAAGGCACAAATCAGAAATGACCCGGAGCCACAGGCAGGGTCTAAAATTTTAAGGTCTTTTATTTCATCAATCGTCTTACCTTGTAAATATTTTCCTAATGTCTGGTGAACAATATAATGGACGATAAATGGTGGTGTATAATAAACCCCTGCAGACCGACGCACTTCTGACTTTATCTCTGCCTTTATCTTACCATTTTCAAGGGTAAATCTATAACCTAAATAACTTTCATAAGTTGCTCCTAAAATATCAGAGGTAAATTTACGAAAGCTGATACGACAAAGTTCACAGATTATATCGGCTAATGTTTGGTTTGAGATAAATACTTGCTCACAAAGATGTCCTGGGGCAAAGATAGAGGTATTATGATGTTTATCCATCATCATTGATAAATCAATCAAGGCATCAAAAAGAGAGGTTTCTTTCGCATAGGCTCCCTTTTGCAAAAACTCATTTAACATTGATTCTAAAAGGCTATGCTGAAGAAGGACCTCTTTGTCATCTGCACATTGAATAACTAAAAGCCGACTCAATATCCGCTGAACAACATCCATCAGTATTTCAAAGTCAAAACTTCCATCTGATTTTACCAGGGCAGGATTATTCTTATTGTGGTCATAAATATTTTGGGCTAATCTAAGTCTCCAGGAGTGTAGAAATTTTAAGAATGAATAATCTATTTCTTCTCTATGTAATTGAGCCTCCCACCATTCCAAGGATTTTGTCTTAACCTTATCTTTAGATAAAAGTAATAATTCATCTAATCTCTCAAGGTATTCAGAAGGTGAATCAAAGGAAAGGATTAATTGCTCTTTATCAACATTAAAAAGATAAAGTCGTTGGAAATTGGTCAGGATAGCCCAGGGAATTTTACAAGTCCGGGCATATCGAAAGGCTTGTTTTTCATCTGAGGTTCTATCGATATATTTTTCCTGGCGGTCTGATTTAGACAGGATTTTATCAAATCTTTTCGTTTCAATAAAAATAATCGGTTCTGTCTCCAGTTCTAACCCAATATCCACAAATCCTGCTTTATCAAACGGCGTTGTTGGTCGAATATATTTTTCTCGATTATATCTATTATCCTGACCTAAAGTATTATAGACATTCCAGCCAAGTATTAAGAATAACTTATCAACATAATTTGCCCGGACATCTGCTTCAGAAATATCTTTATTTCCCTGTGAGTAGTATTGTGAGTAATATTTAGAAATTAGCGCTTTCAGTTCTTTTTTTATCTCTTCCATAGTAGGAAGTATTATATCAAACAATCCCTTCAAATGCAAGCAAAAAATTGCGACCTGTGCGGTTAGAAAATTAAGTGGTGTCTGAAAATAACTCTAATAGTGAAATCTATGCAGATTTGGTGTCCAAAAGGGATTTCCTCCAAAGAGCAAAATGCAAAAAGCAAATATAAAAATTAGTAACCATTCAGGGATATAGCCACAGAGTCACAAAGAACACAGAGGGAATATATAACCACGAATGAACACGAATAATAAAAAGATTTGTAGTGCGAGGCTTATGGTTTTTGCAAAAGTAAGTTCCACTTTTTTAACCTGGTTTTATAAGAACAGGTTTTAGTCCAAGAGAAGTGAATACTTGCTCTCTTTGATCTTTGACATCTTCAAGAAAGTCTTGAGCTCCTTGGATGACTTCTTGTATTTCGGTCCAAGGGTGATTATGGGTAACACAGCGGCGCATCCATCTCCATAATCGTTCCATAGGGTTTAACCATGGAGCATATGTCGGTAAGGGTAACAACTCGATACGGGAATGTTTCTTTAGCCAATCTTCAACTGAGTTGCTAAAATGAACTCCCCAATTGTCCAAAACAATCGTAATTCGTTTAGCCCACCAATATGTTTGCTCGACTTGCTCTAAGAATGTAATGAAAGAAGTAGATGCTCCTGTGAGACTAATTAGGTAAAGGATTTTTCCATATACCGCGTTGACTGCTCCAAAAATACAGCGTGTACTCTCTGAGGTGCCCTTACCAACCTGAGGAGGTTTACTCCCTTTGGGAAAGTAACATTTGCTTAATGTAGGTCGACGTCCCAGGTGACATTCGTCCTCATAAAGAAATACATTCTCATCAGAGCAAACTTGTGCTTTTTGACGACGTTCTTCTATCAATGCAACTTTGTTTAGATATTTAGGATCTGGGCTCCAACATCGATGAACTGCGCATTTGAAACGGATTCCTGCGCGGCGAAGTGTCCTCCATACAGTAGCTTGAGAAACCTGAATGTTTTTTAGAATTATCTCTTTCAACAGAACTAATGTCCAGGTAGAGTGAGGTTCTCCATAAGCTCTTGGATTACTTCGGGCTGCTTGCACTAATTGTTGTGTTTGTTCTGGGTTTATTTTTTAATGCCGTCCCTGTCGAGGACGGCTATATAACCCTGAAATTCCCTCTTTCTCATAGCGACGTATCCAGTAGCGGACTTTTTTCTTAGACATCTGCAAAGCATCAGCAATGTTTGGTACAGAAACCTTCTTAGCTGATAACTGAATTATTCTAACGCGCCGCCAGAGACATGCAGAGGGAGGCCTTCGAGAGAGAAGAGTCAATTCTTCTTGCTCTTCTTCAGTTAATATTTTGACAAAGATCATTTTTTCCCTCCTTTGTCGATAGATTTTTCTCTACTATATTTATCGGCAAGAGAGGCAAAAAAGTGTAACTTATTTATGAAAAAATCATTAGCCTCGCTTCTGGCAAGCCAAAAGGCGAACCTAAAGATTCGCACTACATTTATGGGATGTCAGAGGTTAATTCGTGTGCATTTGTGGTTAATTTCCTTAATTCTCTGTGAACTCTGTGCCTCTGTGGCTGAACGGTTACCCAATTTCTTTATTGGCATAAATGAACTTAAATCTATCCTTAAGGATAAAACAAGTGTTTTTTCTGTTTCTCCTCAAGGTATTTCAAAGGTTTGTTTCTTTAAAGACCATTTTTATAAGTTAGTTCCAACTGAAGGCTATCCGACTATTGAGATTAATGGAATACGGATGCATCAAACTAAGAATATGACCCCTGACCAGGATACAAAACTAAAGATAGAACTCCTGCATATATTTAAAAACGCAACGATATTAGACATTTGCACCGGGCCTGGCTATACAGCCATTGAGGCTTATAAAAAAGGTGCAGAGGTAACTACTATTGAAAAAGATATCTGTGTTCTCGAAATAGATAAAATTAATCCATATTCTAAGGAATTATTTGAAGGAGGGATAAAAATTATTATTGCTGATGCCTTTAATGAGGTAAAAAGGTTTTCTGTCTCGTATTTTGATTTTATTGTTCATGACCCGCCAAGATTTGCTTTATCTCCAGGTTGATAGTTGATAGTTTCATAGACTATCAACCATCAACCATCAACTATCAACTATCAACAATACTATGGGGATTTTGATAGAGAAATGAGTGGGCAATTGGGACAATCAGGTTTTGTCTTACATATCTCTTTTCCCAGTTGAACAATCAAGGCGTGGAATTCATTAAATACCTGCACATCATGAGGTAAGTTGAGCATAAATAGGTTTTGAATCTGGGAATATGAGGCTTTTTCATTAATGAGATTATGTCGGGTTAAAATTCTTCTTGTATAGGCATCAACGACAAAAACAGGTTTATTCCCGGCATATAACAAGATAGAATCTGCGGTTTCTAATCCAATCCCATTTACCGTTAAAAGTTCAGCCCGTAGTTCCCACATTTCTCCTTTAAACATCTGGTCTAAATTACCCAAATAGCGGGCAAACAGGAATTCAATAAACGCCTTTAGTCTTTTAGCCTTGAGTTGGTAATATCCCGCTGGTTTAATTAATGTGGATAGTTCGTCTTGAGGGATTTCTTTTAATTTTTCAGGTTCTAATAAGTTATGTTCTTTCAGGTTGTTAATTGCTTTTTCGACATTTGTCCAAGCAGTATTTTGGGTTAGAATAGCCCCAATGATTATCTCAAAAGGTGTGTCTCCAGGCCACCAGTGTCGTGGTCCAAAAGCCTTAAAAAGCCGCTCATAAATCCAATTAAGAACTTGCTCTTTTTGACTACCTTGTTTTTTATTAATTGACATTTTTACCCCCTTTTTTTTACATACCCCCTTTTTGATAATTCGTAACCGTTGAGGTGGTAATTTACCGCAGAGACGCAGAGGACACACCCCTAACCCCTCTCAAGAGGGGACAGAGAAGACATAGAAATAAATCAGATAACAGAAAAGAGAGTAGAAAGTAGAGAGTAGAAAAGCACAAGGTTTTCTGACTACTAACTATTGACTACTGACTACTGATTTAATGTTGCTGGACTCAAGAGTTTGCTCTGATGAAAATCAGGGATGTTAAGCGTCTCGTCCATAGATTTTCCCCTCTTAAGAGGGGTTAAGGGTGTGTTTTTCTCTGCGTCTCTGCGGTGAACGGTTACAGAAGTTCAAATAAGTAAGTAAAATTTAGTAGCAGATAGGTTATAATTAAAAGGTTATGATTTTTTATTTTTTCTCGTCTGGATAAATGTCTCTATGAGGTTTGGGTCATGTTGATACCCGGCATTTTTAACTAATTCATCTATTGCCTGTTCTTCAGTCATTGCCTCACGATATGCCCTTTTAGAGGTCATTGCATCAAATGCATCCGCAACTGCAATTATCCTTGCCATTAATGGGATTTCCTCTCCCTGTAATCCATCAGGATAGCCTTTACCATCATATCTTTCATGATGGTGTTTAATTCCCGGAACAATCTTTACCATATCTTCTTTTGGAATAAGTAACCGTGCTTCTCTAACTGCGGCTAATGTTCTTTTCATATCTTCAGCTGGCTGAAGGATTTTAACTCCCTTTAGCGGATGTTCCTTCATTATTCTCCATTCGTCATCATTTAACTTGCCAGGTTTATCTAAGATAGCTTCCGAGATACCAATTTTACCCACATCATGTAATCTGGCAGTTAATTCCAGAATATTTTTATCCTTTTCAGACATCTTTAATGCCCGAGCAATATCCAGTGAAAATTCAGTCACTCGTTGCGAATGACCTTCTGTATAGGTATCTTTCTCGTCAATAGCTGATGAGAGAGAACTTACTGTGGTGATAAACAAATCTTGAAGTTGACAAAAAAGACGGGCATTTTGAATAGTAGAGGAGACTAAAGTTCCTAAAGCAAAAAGAAGTTTGGCATCCGGGGTAAAAAAAGGTTCACCTGAAATCTTATCGCCTAAAACTATCACTCCAATTGGCTCATCCTTATATTTTAGTGGCACACATAAAAGATTATTAATTCCTAAAATATGTTCATGAATATTTTTAGAAGATTGGATATTACTATGGATAATATATCTTCCCTCTCTTATTGCCTGGCCCGAAACACCTTCTTCAGCAATAAATTCAGTTTTAAACCTGTTTAATTTCTCTGGTGAAAAACCTATCTCGGCTCGGATCTTTAGTTTATAGTCTTCTTCATCAAATAACATTAAATAGCCATATTTAGTTTCTAAAACATTCATCGCTTTAATCAGAATTTCTACAGGTAACCTATCGACATTGAGCATTGTTCCAAGACTATTGGTAACATCATATAATAGAGATAATTCTTCATAAGCCGTGGATAATGCTTCGGTAACATTATCTAATTCCTTTTCTAATTCTTTAATTCTTGAAATGAGTTTTTCATCTTTAGTCATTTTCTCTCCATTTTTTTCTTTCATTAAGAATACAGAGATGAAATTAGGAGTTAGATTTTTGCACTCCTATTCCTTTTCCTCATGCCCATAATTTGAATAATATATCTTTTCCCGGCTATCTAAGTCATTACAATTAACTCTGATCTCGCCGGTAGTTGAACTGTATATCCAGCCGCCGATATTACTATCTGCTATATCTTGAGCCGTCATCAGTTCTTTTTGTGTATCAATAACCTTAACATTGTTAGAATTGGGATTAGCACCACTGGGGGGATGAGACCTTAATCTCGCCTTTGGGATTTCTAGCATATAATTTGGGACAAAAGCAGGCACATCCTGCCCACCAATATTATGCGGAGTATTATCAAGGCTTTTTGGGAAAATTCCCGGATTGGTACTATAATAGTTATTAATTGCTACCCGTAGATTAGCCAGATGGTCCTTTGTTTTTGCCTCCCTTGACCGTGTCAGAACTTGAGGTATTCTTGCCACGATAATTAAGAGTAAAATGGCTAAGATGAGCACTACTATCATCAACTCCACTAAAGTAAATCCCTTTTTATTTTTTAACATTTTTTTTAACATTTTTTTCCCTCCTTTATTTGTAAGCGTTCAGGTGGTGTAACAAAAGGAGATGTGGAGATTAAGGAGATAGGGAGATATTATTAAAAAAATTGAAATTAATAGAAACTAATAGAAATTTATGGAAATTTGTTGTTTTCCACAATCAATTTCTACCTATTTCTATAAATTTCAATCTATTTCTATTATCTTATCTCCATATCTCCCTTATCTCCTTATCCCCCTTCTTACACTTTTGATGCATAGCCTGAACGGTTACCTTTATTTTTTTGAATTTCAGTAACTATTTACCACAAAGACACGAAGAAAGGGATTCGGGAATAAAACAATCTCTTCCTTCCCTAACTCCAAACCCCGATTTTTCCTTTGTGCCTTCGGGCCCTGGTAACTGATTCATATTTAATATACCATAATTTTGATAAAAAGTCAACATAAATTTACACAAATGATGAAAAATTTGTTTTATTTGTGCTATTCTATGGTATTTTTTTGGTGCCGGAAGCGGGATTTGAACCCGCACACCCATTCGGGCACATGGCCCTCAACCATGCGTGTCTACCATATTCCACCATCCCGGCAATATCAGAGAGTAAACAATGGTCAGTAGTAAACTGTTCACCGTTCAGTTTGGACTCTTCATTAATAATAAATATATATCTCCAGATCAGGTCTTGTATTTCGATGGAGCTGACGGAAATCACGGTCAAAATTTATTTCACTCGTATAACTCAGGACAAGTCTTTTGTTTTTCCCGGTTCCCATTTTGTCTATTAATGAAGTAGGATATTTTAACACTGGCTGTTCTTCTAAATCTACATCTTCATTAACTAACCGAAATCCCGGAATTAATCTACCCTTACTTTTTATATAGTCTTCTTTTACTTCCTTAACTAAATAAGTTCGTTCCTTTCGCTCAAAATAGACATTTGATTTGATTAATACTTTTTTATCCGTAAGTTCTTGTTGAAGAATCTGTAAATTATCCTTTCTTAACTTAGCCCATGGGTCTATTTCTCTATCTTTTTGATAAATCATAAATAACCTTCCTTAATAATTATTATACCCAAAAATCTCATAATGTCAACAATTTTTTATTTGTGCTTTTAGTCCAAAAAACAATGGTCCACCTACCTCTATTTTTTTGTTATTAGCTGTAATATATCGATTTACAAAATCAGGGATAAAAAGGTTAATCTCACTGGGGCGTTTAGCCATTTTGTAGCGTTCATCAATGGTATTTTTACCTTCTTTAATTGCCTTTTCTAATTTAGCCACAAAGCCATTGACAATATTATTCAAATAGATTAAGTTAGTCTTAATTCCATCTACTCGAGCTAAATTAGCCAGATTGCTTAATTTCCCTTTTTGTAATTGGCTCGATAATCCTATGATATTGCCTTCATAGACATATATTTCATTAAAAGCGGCAAAAGAAAGCATTGGTTTTCCCACATCCCAATTATAGACCCAAACTTTTATCTGTTCATCTTGATATGCTAAAATTTCTACAGGTCCAATATCATCCTTATGCAAAGTTGCAGTTTCAATTAACGATTGAGCTAATTTTTCCCCCATAGCCGTTGTTGGAAATCCTTCTACGGTTAGTTCTTGAGTAATATCTTCATCAGTTAATTTTTGTTCTTCCCCATAGACTAAAGTTCGTATATCAGATACCTTTTGTTCAAGCATGGCTAATCTTTCTACCCCAAAACCTAAGTTAAATACAGGGTATTTAATATCATAATTTGCCAATGCCACCGGGGAATAAAATCCAATATTAGCCACTTCAATCTGTTGAGTTCCTATTTGCGAATAGACCTCATATTCTGAACCTGGTGTGTAGTATTTACTCGTAACCTTCTTTTTAATAAATTCGGGTTTGCCAAACCCCAGTTCAAATAAGACCATTTTAGTAAATTCAATTCCATCTTCTGCGGTTATTTCATCATTCATAATTACGACTGAGGCAGATGTGCTTTCGTATAAATGATGCGGGTCAAGTCTTTGTTCCCGTCTAAATCGTGAACCAATGGAAAAAAGTTTCACCGGAATTTTAGTTTGATTTTTAGATAAATAATTAAACCATGCCGCGGTCATATGTGAGCGTAAGGTAAATTTAGTTGGAATTGGTTTTAACGCCTTAAATTCTGGAAAAACCCGGTCAATGATTAAAGTCGCTATTTCTTCTTTAATATCAAGATTTTTGACTAATTCCTCAATCAAGTCATCACTTTCTATTGTTCCTTTTTTAAAGGCACGGAATACCTCTTCTATGTTTTTTTCTTTTTTAAAATCAGGTATAATCTTTTTTATTTCCTCAATCTTACGATTACTAATGCCAATATCAGGTCTTGGTAAGCCTGCCAGGTAAAATATCCTATCTAAAATCACCGGTGCCTCTGGTCCATACTGACGATATACCTCGCCTTCCTCAATAATCGCTGGATTTATTATTTCATCTAATCCAAGTCGTAAGAATACCTCACGGAATTTTAGATTAAGTGAAATAATCGGATGTTCTTTACCTCGAGTGGGTTGTTCCCAGAGCATTTTTCGTCCGCTTAAATTAACTAATTTTGCTGTTTCTAACCATGTTTGTTCAAAATCCTTTTTAGCCTTTTCCTTAATTTTTCTTATATTATATTCCATTATGTTGTAACTATACCATTTATTTATCTCTTTGTCAAATAGTTTTTTTCTTGTACAGTTCTGAAGAGTAAATTTTCATGATTTTTATTTTTAAGATACAATTTGGGGACAAGATGGTAGGGGACATTAGAAAGGACAGTTCTCTCCTGTGTCTCCTGATATATCAAAATATCGGAGTCAAAAAAAAGATTGTCAATATGATAAAAATATGATATGATATGGATTAAAGAGGGAAAAAGAGGGGTTGCTGGAACAAAATAAGGTAGCAGTTCTAAGAAGAATTCAGGCGGATTTGGTAAGGTTGAGACAGGTTTTTCAGGATATTATCTACCTCAATCAGTTGTCTGGTAAAGGCAAACAATAATCCCCTGGTGAAGTTCTTAAAACTACCAAAAACCTTGACAATGTTTAAGTCCATTGCCTTTGCTCATTATAGCACTTATTAATCGAAATTTGACATAGATATGGCTATGAAATTCCAAATCACAAATTCCAAATTCCAAATAAATTCAAATAACCAAAATTCAAAACATTACCCCCATAGTTTGTATTTAGGATTTGAAATTTGGTGTTTATTTGAGATTTGGTGCTTGGGATTTGGGATTTTTTTTACTTATCCACTCTGAGTAAAGTTTTGACTAATAACTGCTATACTTCTGCTGGAAGAGTTGAAAGAGTAGAAAGAGTTGGAAGTGTTGGATGAGTTGAAGGAGTTTCTTCACTTAGACTTACACTGTCACTTACACTGTCACTGACATAGGTAAGACTTAGGAAAAATTCAGGGAGTGAAGTTTTGAGGATGGTTTCCCAAAATGTCACTAATTTCCTGCATAAATAGAGTCTATAGTCTTGTGTCTGATGTCCAGTGTCTGAATCACAGTAAAAGATTAATAAACAACGAAACACCCGAAATGCACAAAAAAAAGGAAATTTCTGTCTCTGGTGAATAGATTTTAATTTTTTCTCTGCGTCTCTGTGTCTGTGCGGTGAACGGTTACCAAATAGGATACCGGTGCGAAATATTCCACAAGTAGTTTAATGCAAATATCAAAATGTCCAAATCAAAAGGACAAAGCAAAATGCAAAAATACTTGTAAGGCAATAAAAAAAATCAAATATTAAATATTAAAAATCAAAAATAAGAATAAAAGAATTCCTTAATTTTGATATTTGCTCTTTGATTTTTGATATGATAT